>JASHYS010000196.1 GCA_030042915.1 Acidobacteriaceae bacterium | reverse complement strand
CCGTCATCGCCGCGATGCGTGTCGCCGATCTCGATCGAAAGCTTCGGCTTCGTCGCGGCGTCAGCGATCTGCTGCACGATCTGCCTGGGATTGAAACCACCCACCTCCTGGGCGCCATCCACAACAAACTCCGGGGTGCCCGGCGAGGGCAGCGAGAATTGCCGCACGTATTCCTGCTGCCGCAGGTCCACATCCTCGAGCGAAAAGCGATCTGACCAACCCTGATGATTCCAGTAGGTGACGTGCTCGCTCAGCACGATGGCTTGCGCGCCGGGAACAAACTGATGGGCGTCAAGCTGCGCCAGGAACGCATCGGCCGGTGGACAATCGGAGCAACCCTCCGAAGTGAAGAGCTCGACCAGAACCGGTTGTGACGCGCGCGCGCCCGGCGGGCTTTGCGGGGACGCAATGGGAAGAATCGCCGCGAGCAGGAGCGGGACGCGCGCAATGGATTTGAAACGCGGGGAAGCGATCATAGTTCCTCTGCGGCCGCGGCTGGAAGGAGCCGATCTCCGCTCGCCGGCCGGGATGCTCCACTATTCTAGTCCTGAATGCGAGTTTTCGAGCTGGGGTCGACTCTGGGATCTACCGCGCTGATCGCTCTGGCGCTGGCTTTCACGCCGCGCCTTGCTCATGCGCAGTCGCCGGCTCTTACGCTCACGCCTGGCGTAGTCGAAGCGGGTTCGCCGGAGCTGATTCGCGTGGACCTTCCGGCCGGCGCATCACTCGACGCCGACTGGATGGGCCGCAAGCTCGAGTTTTTTCGCGGGCGCGATCAAAAGAGCTGGTACGCGTTGGCGGGCGTCGATGTGGAGACGCCTATGGGCCCTTCGACGCTGCGCATCAGCGCGAAGGCTGCAGACGGCAGCGCGACGGACCTGAGCCGGACCGTGGAGATTCATCCCGCGCATTACCGGACGAGCGCGCTCACCGTAGCGCCGGAGTTTGTTCAGCCGCCGGCCGAAGAGTTGCAGCGGATTAAGGCGGAAGTGGAGCTGAAGGCAAAAGTGTTTGCTTCGAGCGCGCCGCAGCCGCTCTGGTCGGGCAATTTTCGCGCGCCGGTGATTGCGCCGCCCACCGACAGCTTTGGCACGCGGCGCACCTTGAACGGCCAGTTGGCGAGTGTTCATAAAGGGATGGATTTTCGCGCGGCCACCGGGACCGTGGTGCGGGCAGGCAACAGCGGCGTCGTGGTGCTCGCCCGTCCGCTCTACTACGAGGGCAATTGTGTCGTCATCGACCACGGGCTGGGGCTGTTCACCATTTCCATGCACTTGAGCCGCATTGATGTGAAGGAGGGACAGCACGTGAGCCTGGGCCAGCGCATCGGATTGAGCGGAGCCACCGGCCGCGTCACCGGGCCGCATTTGCACTGGGCAGTGCGCTGGCAGGACACGTACCTCGATCCTGCGAAGCTGCTCAAATTGAACCTGGCTGCCGTTCGTTAGCGCGAGACAGTTCCCTCAGCAACTTCAGTCTTGCGCGCTGCGCGGGATTTCATTCCCGAGGCCTTCTCTTCCCGCAGCGCTTTGTAGGCGCGATAGACAAACCAGCCTAGGTACCAGCCGTCGATGAACTTGTAGGGCGTTTCACCGGTGGTGTAGTGGCCGCAGGGCAGCGCGCGCACTTCGTAATTGAGAATCGACCGGCGCGCGGCTTCCACCACCTGCAGTGAATACTCGCGCGGAAAGGTCAGGTCGTAATTCGCGTAGACGAAGAGAACGCGTTTGTCAGGTCCCCCGGCCTCAGCGCTCTGATATTTGTCGTAATAGCTCACCGGGCTGATGGCGGCCCACAGCGCACGCAGCCGCTCCTGTGTCAGGCCCGCTTCCTCCAGTCCCTGGCGGATGTGGCGCGTGCTTTGCCCCGCCCAAACCACATCGCCGAAAGCGGTAGACGCGTGATTGAAGGCGTTCACGCGCAGGCGCGCATCGTGCGCGCTGGCCAGAAATGCATAACAGGATCCGAGACTGGTGCCCAGGACGCCGAAGTGCTCGTAACCCTGCTCCTCAAGCCAATCGACGCAGCAGCGGATGTCGACCACAGCCTGGCGGCACGCGGAAATGGTGCGTCCGATGTTGGCGCTGACCGCATAGTCTGAGCGTTCGAGCTCCGTGGGGCGGCGAATGTCGTGGTAGGGCTTGGACAGACGCAACGCCGAAACCCCCATGCGATTGAAGAGCGTGCACAGCGAGTTGTGGCTGAAAGCGTCGGCGTTCCACTGCGGCAGCACCACGATGGCCTGCTTGGGCCGCCCTGGATCCTTGTGCGCGGGCGCCGGATACCAGCGCGCATTCACAAGGTCGTTTTCAGGGAAAGGAGTGCGCTCCGGCGAGGTGAAGCGCAAAAACTGCGCCGGCTCGAGCTTTCCTTCGGCGGCCTGCTGCTGCAGCGCGGCGTCGTGGGCCAGTGTTTCAGGCCGCACGTTGGTGGGAAAAAGACGGGGATGGCGCGATTCCAGCCGGAAGTCGGTGGGACGCTGGTAGCCGAAAAACACGTCGCTGTGGCGGACAAGGAGCTGGTTGATGCGTAGCATGGCAGCTTCGGCCGCAGCGTTGTCGCGCACTACGTCGGCATCAGGGACAGCGTCAGCAAAACCGTGAGACCTGAGAAAGGGCGCGACCCACTCGAAGCCCCATTCGAGCGGGCGCACAACCCGATTTTCGTCGCGCATGGTGAGCCGCGTCTCCCAGGCGTACATGCGGCGCGCATACCAGTTGCTGAGCATGAATCTGAGTCAATTTTATCAGCGCGCACAGCGCCGGAAGCAGGTCGACGCGCAGCGCTACGCCGTTCTTTGCATGCGCCGCTTCATCATGGCTTGCGCCACAACCCACGCCAGGCTGAGCAGCGTGATGAGCGCGATGATTCCCTGCGAGATCACGCAATAGAGGCACCACACCTCGAGGATGTTGCGCTCGACACTGGACAGATAAAGCGCGAAGGCCAGGCCGATGATGGCGGCGATGAGCACCAGGACGCGCCGCCGCGCCAGCGCCAGGATTCCCAGCAGCAGATAACCCGCCACTCCAATGGCCGCCACGGGAACGCGGAAGAGCATGGAGTACCGGCTGTGATTGACGATGCCGCAATCCCAGTGTGCATTGATTGAGCAGGGCTCGGTTGCCGTGGAGTAATGAACCTGGAGCGCCAAACCGGCAACAATGACACCGGCAAGCGACAACGTGGCAATGAAGTAGCGCATGACAGAGGGTGCGATCAGGGGCGACCGCGTTCTCTGATTCTAGCTTACGGGGAATGGAGGGCGAGCCGCGCCCGCCGCGGTACGATTGAAGCCATGCCGCCGCCTGACCGCGCCGAATTGCCGCCCAAGCGCGGAGCACGTGTGGCATTTTTCGGAGGCAGCTTTGACCCGCCGCATCTGGGCCACCTGGCCGTAGCGCGCGCCGCTCGTTCAGCGTTTGAACTGGATACGGTACTCTTTGCCCCGGTGGCCGCGCAGCCGCTGAAGCCCTCCGGATCAACCGCCGGCTTCGAAGACCGGCTGGCTATGACACGGCTGGCCATCGAGGGCGAGCCGGGTTTCGCGATTTCCCTCGCCGATGCGCCCAAGTTCGATGCCAAAGGAAATCTCGCGCCCAACTATACCTTCGACACGCTGGAGCGTTTGCGCGTTGCCCTGGCTCCTGATGCCGTGCTCTACTGCCTGATCGGCGCCGATTCATTTCTGAGCCTGCGCCACTGGCATCGCGCCGCCGAGGTTCCGTTTGTAGCGCCCTTGATCGTGGCCTCGCGGCCGGGGCAAGCGCTGGAAGGATTGAAGGCCGCGCTGCCGCCCGGAGTGACGCTCCAAGCTGCGCCGGAACAGAGCCGCGGCTCGAGCGATGTCGCGGTCCGCGTGTTCACCGTTGCCAACGAGAGCGGCAACCGCGCTCCTCTCTATGTATTGCCGGGACTGGATGTGGAGATCAGCGCGACCCGGATCCGCGCGCACGTCGACGCGTCCTGCGCCGTTCCAGCAGAAGGCGAACTGTTGCCCGCGGCGGTATGCGCGTATATCGCCCAACATCGTTTGTATCGTTCGTAGCGATGTGGAGAGCCCTTATCGCCTGGCTGATCCCGCGTGGTGTCTTGCTCCCTGGCTGCCTTGCTCCCTTGTTCTCTGCCGGGGTCCCCGGCGCGCGATTTGTGGGCGCTGGGGTGGCTTGGTCCCTTGGTCCCTGTCTTGTTAGGATGAGCTTGGAGAAACGTTCTACCGCATGAATCTACTGCCGGCGCAGAAGCAGACGCGCACCCTGGTGCAGGCCGCTGCCGCGGCTTGTGAAGACAAAAAAGGCCAAGACACTCGCATCCTCGAGCTCGATCCTGCCGACTCCGCACTGAGCGACTTCTTCCTGGTTACCTCGGCTGCCAATGACCGGCAGGCCATGGCCATCGCCGACGAGATCGAGTTGCGCCTCAAACGCACGTTCGGCGTTTATCCGAACTCGGTGGAGGGCCGTCGCAACGGCGAGTGGATTCTGCTCGACTACGTTGACTTTGTGGTCCACGTCTTTCTTGCAGAGCGCCGCGCCTTTTACGACATTGAACGGCTGCGCAAATCGGCACGCCCGCTCACGCCGGCCGAGTTCGACGCCGAACTGACCGCTGCGTTGAAGAAAAAGACCGAAGCCGTACGCAGAAAGGCTCAGGTCAAGGCCAGGCCGGCTCCAGCCCGCCGGAAAAAGGCCTCGGCATCTGTTCGACCCGCTGCGAAAAGCAAACCCGGAAAGCGCGCAGCCGCAAAATCTGCAGCACGCAGGCCCGGAGCGAAAACCGCTCGAGCCAAGCGGCGCCCATCGCGCCCGAATTGAGATTGGTGCAAAAGCAAAGGGCGTCCGCCGTGGCGGGCGCCCTTGTTGCTACACCAGTAGTTCCGGGTTAGAAGGTGATTTTCCCTGTCAGCTGCAGAATGCGGGGCGCTGAATCGCCGCCCAGGAACGATCCAAACACGCTAGTGGGTGGGCTCACTGCGCTCAGAATCGTTCCAAACGCCGGATTGCTGAAGTCGAACACCGGGTTCGCGAAATTGGGATGGTTGAGGATGTTATAGCCCTGGCAGCCAATCTGCAACAGATTGCCTTCCCTTCCGGGCAGCTTGAATCCCTTGATCAGGTTGAAGTTGGTGGCGAAATAGCCTGGCCCGAAGAACTGGTTGCGGGTTTGGCCTCCGAAGCCCGTCGGATCAACGAAATCGGTACTCGCGAAGCATGGCGTGGCAGCGGCTCCGGCGGCAGATTTTCCGCAGTGATGCGGAATGTTCGTGCTGTTGGGTTGCGCCAGCAGCGTCCCGCCGTAGGCCCCCGTGTCATCCACAGCGCCGGTCGCGCCGCTGTCGGTCACGCTAAACGGGAAGCCCGTGTGCCAGAACAGCGTTCCGCCCAGCTGCCACTGATCGGTGAGGATTCTCGGCCCGCCCCAATAGGGAAGGTGCACGATGTAGCTTCCGTTCAGGTTGTGCCGGATATCGTAATCGGCATTGCCGTAATTCTGCAGCGCCAGGTTGAAAGGATCAATAGGGCTGATGCTGTTGGAGCCGAAGGGCAAGATGCCGCCATTTGAAATTTCGTCGAGCGCATGGCTCCACGTGTAGTTGACCATTACACTGGCGATCTTCGAATCGTGCTTGAACGACGCCAGCATGCCGTTGTAGTTCGATGAGGCCTCACTTTCGATCTCGGTGACCTCATCGAAGGCCGGCAGGGCCGGATTGGCCGGCAGGCCCGTGAACGGAATCGCCGATCCCGCCAGCGAGGCGTTAACCCCGTTGTTCTCTATCGGCTCGTGATAGCCGTGATTGCCGACATAGCCGATCGAGAAGCTGTCGTGGTTCCCGATCTGCTGCTGCCACTGCAGGCTATATTCCTCATAGGTCGGATAGTGAATTTTGGAGTCGGGATTAATCAAGTTCGGCTGCGTGAAATTCGGATTGATAGCCGAAATGCTGTTGTAGCTCCCGCCGGCCGGGAATTCGGTCCTGAAGGTCGCGTCGGTCGAAGCCAGAGCACTCGTGAAGCTCCCAGGCTGCGACGGGTCATCCAGCGAGAAGAGGTTGTCGAATTGTGGATTCAGCGGTGCATTGTTCAGCATTGAGTCCGCGATGGTTGCCGGGAACACGTCGGTGAAAAGCCCGAATCCGGCGCGAACCACGGTTTTGTCATGGTTCGGCGGTGACCACGTGAAGCCCACGCGCGGATCGATCGTGACCTTTTGCAGATTGGGGAACGTATCCCT
>JASHYS010000195.1 GCA_030042915.1 Acidobacteriaceae bacterium | reverse complement strand
CAGCGTCGTGGATTGCAGCACGCGCTCAGCAGGGCGAATCTGCGCCCGCCTCTCACACCCATCCGGTGATGGCCACGCGGTTTTTCACTGGAGCGGACGGTCAGACCCATTTCGATCAGGTGCCGATCACGCTTGAAGGCGTGCCGGCAGAGCCGGTGGAAGAATCCGCGGCGCTGAAGATGAGCGATGCCTACGTGGTTCGCGCTGCGCCGGGAATGTTCGAGCCGTGGCATAACGCCGACCGGAAACGGTACATCGTTGTGCTCAGCGGAGAAGCCGAGATCACGACCACGGGTGGCGAAAAAGCCAGAATCGTCCCTGGGCAGATTTATATCGCCGAGGATCTGGCCGGCAAGGGGCACACCTTTCGCGTGATCGGAAACGAAGACTGGGTGGCGCTCTTCGTGAACTTTGCGCAGTGAGCGCACATCAGCCCGCAACAAAGGAGCCTTCCACTTGATCGACGTTCGTACCTTCGCCTTGTGTGTCTCGGCCGCGCTCGCAGTATCTCTGCCTGCGTGCTCTCAAGGCCATCAGCAAACAGCCCCCTGCATCAATTCCACACCCGAATGCACCGAGTGGGTGTTATTCCACGGCGGGCCCGCGCGTGGCTTCGTTTACAGCACCTACTCACTCACGGTTCCCAATCCCGCCATTCATCGCGCGCTCATCATGATCCACGGGGCGCTGCGCAATCCCGATCACTACTTCAAAACCGCAACCACCGCGGCATTTCTGGCCGGCGCTCTGAATGACACGATCGTCATTGCGCCCGGCTTCTTCTCCAACGACAAGGATTGCAAGGACAAGCTCGAACGCGACCAGGTCAACTGGAGCTGCCATGGAGATAGCTGGCGCTCCGGCGGAGTCTCGCTCACCGACAAATCCATCAGCTCATTCGATTTCATCGACGAGATTCTCAGCCGCCTCGCCGACACGAAGAATTTCCCGAACCTCAGAGCAATTGTCATCACTGGCCACTCTGCGGGCGGCCAGTTCGTTTCCCGCTATGAGATGGCGAACCGCGTGGGAGACAGGCTCGGCGTGCCGGTATCGTACGTTGTTGCCAATCCTTCCAGCTATGCATGGCCCGACGCGTCACGTCCCCTGCCCCAGGGCGACGCTGCGCCTGAAAATGCCGCTCTCGGATGGAAGGAAGAAACGCCGCATACCAATTTCACCTACGGACCCTTTGAAGCGGACAAAGATCCGAACTACGATCTCTGGCCCTATGGGCTCGAAAAACGCGAGAGTGGCTATACGGTTGGCATGTCCGACGATCAACTGCGTAAGCAGCTCGCATCGCGGCCCACCACTTATCTGCTCAGCCAGGTTGACACGCTTCCGCTCGGCGGCTTTGACGGCACACCCTCCGCCATGGCCCAGGGGCCAACACGCCGCGCGCGCGGCGAGGCTTTTGTTCACTACATCAACGAGCGTCTCGGCGGCCAGGCCAAAGTCCTCATCGTTCCCGAGTGCGGCCACAACGATCGCTGCGTTTTCACCACAGACTCCGTCCTGCCGGTGATCTTCCCGGCTCCATGAGCCAGTTTCTCTCAAGCGGGATTCAAAACACGAGGCGAACCGCGGCCCACATCTCCTTCGCGCCCGCTTGCCCGTTAACCTTATTGATTCTTAGCCGTCTAGGAACACGAGGGGGAGGCGCGAATTGGGGATGGACGGAGCCGCGCTACTCTCATGTTGGAGGGGTTTAGGTATCGGCGGGGCTGGCACGCGAAAATGTGCGGAACTTTCCAGCCGGAACCGGGTTAGGATCGTCTAAGGGGCCCCCCGCTCTGCCGAAAAGGAGATCGCGATGAGGCGTACCGTTCTTGTGTGCGCGTTGCTGGCCGCAGCAGCGGCTTTTTTGGGAGCGCAGGAAGCAAACCAGTCGACCAAGTATCAGGGAACAGCCAACCCTCCCCCGGACGATACCATCACCATTCCCGACGCACAGCAGCCCGCGCCTCCGGCCAAGCCCATGCCGGGTGTACCGGCAACCGCACAGCCCGCTCAGCCGCAGCAATATGCGCAACCGCAACCCTCCGCACAGCCCTCCCCGCAAGTTCAGCAGCCATCCTATGGCCAGCCTCAGCCGGGCGACGGCACCGACGACGGCATTGTCATGGTTGCGCCCGACGCTTCGGGCCAGCCGGGATTGAATCAGCGCTCTTCTATGAACGATCCTGACGGCGACATTGTGCATCCTCAGCCGCTGCAGCCCGGCATGCTGGGCTACGGAGCCACCATTCGCGTCCGCCTGCTCGACCGTCTTTCCACGGCTTACAACCACCCCGGCGATCCGTTCCACGCCACGGTCGCGTCGGACGTTCTCCAGAACGGCCAGGTCCTGATTCCCGCCGGCTCGCACCTCGACGGCGTGGTTGCCAGTGTTTCCACGGGCCGCGCCGGAGGCCATGGCTCCATGCACTTGCGTCCTGACACGGTGATTCTCCCTGACGGCTCGCGCTTCCATCTCTACGCCCAGCTCAGCGGCGCGCCGGGTTCCAGGGCACGCGTGGGCGGCGAGGGCGCTGTCACGCCCGGCTCGCGCCTGGAGAAGGACGGCATCGAATACGGTGGTGGAGTGGGCGCAGGGCTTATTACGGGAGCCATTCTCGGTGGCCCTCCGGGCGCGCTGGCCGGAACCATCATCGGAGCGGGCGCCGTTACCGTCCATCTGCTTGTCGACCATCCCCAGGCTACGCTCGAAAACGGAACGGTGTTGATCTTCACGCTCAACGAGTCGCTCAATCTGGTTCCCGCCACGGCCCAGGCGAATCCAAACATGCCTCCGAGCGCGGAAACGGCGCCAGGCCCGACGGAGAACTAGGGTTTCATCACTTGGAAGGCGGCTGCAGCCGAGCCGCCATCCCGTTTGCCTTTCATTTCGTCCCTTCCTCTGCGCGTGGTCCATTGCCCATATACACTGAGAATCGAAGAACCGACAGCTAATCGCTAAAAGCTGAAAGCTGCTTTTTATGGATAAGTTCGTCATTCGCGGCGGCAATCCGCTGGTGGGCACGGTAAGCGTCTCGGGCGCCAAGAACTCGGCTCTGCCCTGCATGGCTGCAGCCATCCTCACTGAGGATGAAGTCACTCTCGAGAACATTCCGCAGGTGCGCGACATTGAAACCGAGCGCCGCCTGCTCACCTCCATGGGTGCGGAGGTGGAATTGCGCAATACCGGGGCCCCCGCGGACGGGTCTTCGTCCATGGGGCTGGAAGGCGAGTCGCAGGGCCGCACCACCATCAGTTGCCGCACGCTCTCTGATCCCGTGGCCCGCTACGAAATCGTCAAGACCATGCGCGCCACTTCGCTGGTTCTGGGTCCACTGGTGGCGCGCATGGGCGTGGCGCGTGTGGCCATGCCCGGTGGTTGCGCCATCGGCGCCCGTCCCATTGATTTGCACATCAAGGGCCTGGAAAAAATGGGCGCAACCATCACGCAGGAGCACGGCTACATTGAAGCCCGCGCCGATCGCCTGCGCGGCGCGCATTTCGTCTTCGACCGCATCACCGTCACCGGTACTGAGGACCTGCTGATGGCCGCTGTGCTGGCCGAGGGAGAAACGCTGCTGGAAAACTGCGCGCGCGAGCCGGAGGTGGGCGACCTGGCCAGCTTGCTGACCGCAATGGGCGCGCGAATTGAGGGCGCGTGCACGGCAACCATCCGCGTGCAGGGCGTCACCAGCCTGCATGGCGCGCGCTATCGCATTAACCCCGACCGCATTGAAGCCGGAACTCTGCTCATCGCCGGCGCCATCACCGGCGGCGATCTTATCGTCTCCGACTGCAACACCGCTCACCTGGGAGCCGTGATCGAAAAACTGCGCGAGGCGGGCGTCCGCGTCGATGTTCTCGGCCCCGCTGCGGTGCGCGTGCGCGCCGCCGAACGCCTTGGCGGCGCCGACATCTCCACGGAGGAATATCCCGGCTTTCCCACCGATATGCAGGCGCAGTACATGGCTTTGGCCACGCAGGCTGAGGGCGTGAGCCTGGTGCGCGAAAATATCTTCGAAAACCGCTTCATGCACGTGCAGGAACTGGCGCGCATGGGCGCCAACATCAAGATCGAAGGCAGTACGGCCACGGTGCGCGGCCCGGCGAACCTGTCCGCTGCTGCCGTCATGTGCTCCGATCTGCGCGCCTCCGCCTCGCTGGTGCTGGCTGCACTGGTGGCCGACGGCGAAACCATTATCGACCGCGTTTACCACATGGACCGCGGCTACGAACACATCGAAGAGAAACTGCGCGGCGTGGGCGCGCAGATTCAGCGCCTGGGCAATCTGTTCGCGCCCCGTGAAGTGGAAGCGGTTGCCGGTTAACCCGCCGCCGCAAAAGCGCATCTAAGGATTGCAAAGGTATATCCCACGCGATTTCAACAGGACGCAACAAAGCCTGTGCGCGTGGGTTGATACGATGAGTTGCCGGAAAGGTATCCTCTGTTCCGGCGCTCAAAAAAACCATGGAGGTTGAAACTTCTGTGAAAAAAACTGCATTGTCAGTATTGCTTGCTCTTTGTTTCGTCCCTGCTGCCCTATTGGCGCAGATTGTCGTTCGTGTGGCGCCTCCCGCGCCTATCGTCGAGGTCCACGATCATGCACCGCATCCCGGTTGGGTCTGGGTCGACGGCTATCACCGCTGGGATGGCCATCGTTATGTTTGGGTCCATGGCCATTGGGTCCGGCCGCCCCATCCCGGCGCGGTCTGGGTCGCGCATCGCTGGGAACACCGCGGCGACGGCTGGGTGCTGGTTGAAGGCCACTGGCAGTAGGCAAGGGTAGCGGGGTTAGCGAAGTCAGCGGCGTTTGGCGAAACCGAAACGCCATGTTCCAATGGACCTCGACGCCTGAGCCCTGTTCGCGTCAACACAATCGAACCAACAAAAAGCGGGGCGCAAGCCCCGCTTTTTGCTTCCTTGGTCGCTCGTTGCCTCGGTCGCTGCCTTACTGCATACAAACCCTCCTCTCAAAATCCAAAGAGCCTGCCTACCTGGTTGAACAGCCTCGCGTCGTCGGGAGCAGAGTGCGCCTGGCAATAACGTGAAAGCTCGATGCCTGCGTTAGATTTCTGGACGCCGCTCGGGGCCTTCAAAGAGCCATTGTGATGGATGAGCTGGAACACGAGGTCGACCGCCTCGCCGGGCAGGCAGGTTGAGGAATCCGAATTCACCGTGCTGAGCGCAGGCGAAACCTGGTAGAAGCCGAGTCGTAGCTGATGCACAACGTTCGCGTCGGTGCGTAGCGGAG
>JASHYS010000194.1 GCA_030042915.1 Acidobacteriaceae bacterium | reverse complement strand
TTGGCCGCAGCCAATTTCGCCGAGGCGGCGGAAGCCGACGGGTTGCTCTTTACCGTGCTGCCGATCAATGACTTCTTCGCAACTGCCATTGTGAATCCTCCTTGGGGTTTTTGAACTTGCCTACGCCCGTCTAATTAGCACTTCTCGTGCCAAACTCCAATGGGCCGATTTTCGGCCAAAAAGGCGCGATTTCCCCCAAATTCCGGCTTCTCCCAGGTCTCCCGCAAGGCCAATGGGTGAAAAATTATCTCTGTATGGGTTAATTTTTAACCGATTGCCGCCCTCAGAGCGAATACTTGCGGCACAGGTACTTCATGCGCTGCAGGTCCAGGTGCAGCAGCCGCGCCGCCGCAGCTTTGCCGCCGTTCGAGCGGTGCAGCGCCGTCGTCAGCAGAGCGATCTCCATTTGCTGGATCTGGTCGTCGAAATCGCAGCCTTCCTGCGGCACCAGGATGGCTTCCTGGGCCTTGGCGCTGTGCGCCAGAATCCGCGGCGCCACGTCGGCAGCGCCGATTTCATCGCCGCGCACGGTTACGATCATGCGCTGGATCAGGTTCTCGAGTTCGCGCACATTGCCGGGCCAGGTGTGCTCCTCGAGCGCCGACAGCGCCTCCTCGGTAAGGTATTTCGTGCCCGACCCGTTGGCCGCGCAATGCACCTGGAGAAAATGCCGGCATAGCAGAGGAATGTCGCCCTCGCGCTCGCGCAGCGGAGGCAGCTGGATGGGCACCACATTCACCCGATAGTAAAGATCCTCGCGAAATCGCCCCGCCCGCACCATCTCTTCCAGCGGCTCGTGCGTTGCGCATAGTAGGCGGAAATCGATCTTGCGGTGCGTGCGCCCGCCCAGCCGCTGCACCTGGCGATCTTCAAGCACGCGCAGCAGCTTGGTCTGCAGATCCACAGGCAGCGTGGCAATCTCGTCCAGAAACAGCGTGCCCCCGTCGGCCAGTTCGATCTGCCCGGGCCGAGCCTCTGCGGCTCCCGTAAATGCGCCGCGCTCGCTGCCAAACAGCTCCGACTCGATCAGGCTCTCGGGCAGCGCCGCGCAATTCAGACGGATGAAGGGCTTGGCCGACCGGCTGCTCAGAGCCACGATCGCCCGCGCGGCCAGCTCCTTTCCGGTTCCGCTTTCGCCGCGGATCAGCACATTCACATTGCTTCCCGCCACCTGCCGGATGGCATCGTAGGCCGCGCGCATGGGTTCGCTCGAGCCCACAAAATCCTGGAACCGGCTGGCTTCGAGAACCCGATTCGCCCGTGCCAATTCGGCGCGATAGTGAAGAATCTGAATCAGCGCCGTCCGCAATTCGCTCAGATCCACCGGCGCGCGGAAATGCGCATCCGCTCCGGCCTCCAGCGCCTGTTTCTCCACCGAGCGCGCCACCGCGCGGCTCACTGAAATCAACGTGAGATTCGCATCTACCCGCCTCAATTCTTCCAGTACGCGCAGGCCGCCCAGAGCCTGCTTGCCTTCGGTATCGATATCCAGAACGATGGCAGAAACCGTGTCCTGCCGCTGCGTCCATCGCGCCAGCCCGTCATAGTCCCCGCGCCGCGTGATGCGGCACCATGGCTCAAGCTCCACAGCCAGGAGCTGGACAAAGTCCGCGTCCGCCGACACCAGGCAAACAGGCAGCAGCGCTTTCGCTCGGCTCGCGTTGTCTTGTGGTGTCGCTGCTGGAGGCGAGGGCATGCCACATCCTGTTTTGAGAGGCTCCGCCCCAAACTCGCTGGAGGGCAGGCACACGGCTTCCCTTTGAGGGAAAAGGTTAGCCCCTATCCTACCCTGTCTCTACCACGTAGCAGCAGGAATAAACATGGCAGCTGACGCCATGTATGGCGAATGACCTGAAGGGCGGCAACCAGGAACTTATCGACGGGGCCAGCTCTTGACTGTGAGGAACCACATGTAGCCAAGCACGGCGAATAATCCAACGGCGAGGATCGAGAAGGCCACCGGCACCCCCAAAGAGATCGATGCGCACTGGAACGCCACCGGGCCCGCCATCCCAATCACGCCGAAATCGAGAACCGTCGCCAGCAAGGTCAGCGCGAGCCTGTCGCGGAACTCTTCCGGCAGCGGATTACGTACTGCGCCCATCCACTCTGCAACCGAACCGAGATTTGGCATCCCACCTCTCCTTTGTTCAGCGGCACGCCTCGCAGCGTGTCATGTGGCGCTTGCTCTCTCGTTCACCAAAGCGAGGAGCCGACGCCCTTGAAAACAATTTGCACTGCCGAGGCTCGAGGTCGAACTCAAAATCTAAAGCCGGGAATCACAATAGACAATGCCGCTTTGGCCGCAACGCGCCTTGGCCGATTGGTGCTCCTGCACGCGGGGATCGGTAACTCGCGGCTAGTTACTGCGCCTCATCTCGCCCATGACCACGGCGCCTTGCAGCTGTGAAACATTGCCGGAAGAATGATCGGCACTCGGGATCGCCGCATGTTTCTCAGAGTCGGGAAGGACTCTGCAAACACTCCTGGATTCAGATACTGCACCGGAATTGCTCCTGGCCAGGCGAACCCCGGGCGCCGCACGCATACACCATTTCCTCAATCCGGAACAGACTCCCATAGCGATTCCAAAATCGTAATCCGGCCACAAAGAATCAATGGCTCGCTCACCAGTCAGTGAAGTCAGTCACAAAACAGCCGATCATCTTCAGAAAGCGCTGTTGCAGTTACCCCATCCTTCCGGTGCCCTTTTGCCGGAAGGATGGGGAAATTTGCTCCCTCGGTCCTTGCACCATGAGTGATTTGGATCACATCCCTGAACCCAACCCCCTGCTACAACTAACTCATCGTTTCCAATGAATTTGGCAGAGGGTCCACCAGGGGGCCGCTGGGGAACGGACTCGGGGGATTCAGGCCGGTCGGCCCTCCGGCAACCCGAGAGGTCAGCTCATGGGAATGTGGTCGCTCAAAATCCCCGAATACCAGGATTGCGATTCAGGGCCGATTGGCCGTATACTGATATCCGACCATTCCGGTCGTATTTATCCGCCGTACCGCTCGCGCGGGCGGCATAACGGAGTTCGGCAGGTGAGCGTGCTGAGCGATCTGAACGTGGGCAAACGCGGGATTCTGGAGTCTCTCGATCTGCCTGAATCTGTCCAGAACCATTTGATGCATATGGGCTTCGTGCCCGGGTCCTGTATCACGGCCCTGCGCCGCGCTCCTGCCGGCGACCCTACCGTTTACTGCATCGATGGCATCGAAATCGCCCTTCGCCGTGAAACCGCTGCGGCCATCCACGTCCGGCCCTGTACTGGCGTCGGCCCCACCCAGACGCCAGCCGAAGAAGCACCTGAACTGGCCGAGGCCGCAACCAAATGAATGCCTGTTGTGAGACGCCGGCCTTTGAGCCGCCCAAGGGCCCGTCGCAAACAAGCGCTCTCCGCACCGTTGTTCTTATCGGCCCACCCAATTCCGGCAAATCCACTCTCTTCAACAAGCTCACTGGGCTGCGCCAAAAGGTCGCCAACTATCCCGGCGTCACCGTCGAGCAGCGCATGGGCCTGATGGCTGGAGTCGGCCGCGAAGATCTCACCCTCATCGACCTGCCCGGCATCTACTCGCTCACTCCGTACTCTGAGGATGCCCGCGTCGCCGTCAATGTTTTGCGCGGCCGCATGCCCGGCACGCCCAAGCCCGACGCCGTTTTACTTGTACTCGACTCGCTGCATCTCACCCGCCAGCTCATGCTCGCCGCGCCCGTCCTCGCCGTCGGCCTGCCTACGCTCGTGCTCCTCAATATGAGCGACGTCATGCAGGCGCGCGGCGGCCAGATCGACACTCTCAAGCTGGCCCGCGAGCTCGGCGCTCCCGTAGCCCAGATCAGCGCCGTGCACGGCACCGGCGTCGACGCCGTTCCGCTCTTCCTCAACCAGCAGAACGGCCACGGCGGCCCTAAGGCCAACACCATCACTCTGCCCGTGCTGGGTAACGCTGCCAGCACCCACAACTGGGCTGCGCAGGTCAGCCGCCGCACCGGCTACCAGGCTCCGCTCTCGGCCGAAAACACGCGCCGCATCGACAATATTCTTCTGCACCGCATCTGGGGTCCGCTGCTTTTCCTGCTCGTCGTTATCGCCGTCTTCGAAGTGGTCTTCTCCGTGGGCCAGCCGCTTTCCAACGGTTTCGGCGACCTGCTGGCCCGCGCCGCTGACCTCGCCCGTCCCCTCCTGCCCGTCGGCTGGCTGCAATCGCTCCTGCTCGATGGCGTATGGAAGGGCATCTCCTCCGTTCTCGTTTTCCTCCCCCAGATCCTTCTGCTCTTCCTTTTCATCGGTATTCTCGAGGACTCCGGCTACCTGGCTCGCGCCGCACTCATCGCCGACCGCGTCATGCGCACCATCGGCCTCAACGGCAAGGCCTTCATCCCGCTGCTTTCGGCTTATGCCTGCGCCGTGCCCGCCATCATGGCCACGCGCACCATCGAAAAC
>JASHYS010000193.1 GCA_030042915.1 Acidobacteriaceae bacterium | reverse complement strand
GCGTTCCGCTCCTTAAACCCAGTGGCAGCGCGCCCTCCACTTCAACTTCGTTGCCCTCCAGATAAGGGGCCAGGTGGCCGGCATTGGCAAGGCGCACAGCGCCATCGGGCTCTATACGCGCCGCCAGCGCGGTCGCAAACTCATCCTTCACGCGGCCAATCAGGCGCTCGTTCAGGTGCACCAGCAGCTCAGCGGGCTCCGGCGTAAACTCCGCGATGCCCCGAATCGCGCCTACCAGCACTGAAACCAGCATGGCCGCCGGCAAGCCTTTGCCCGCCACGTCACCAACCACCACCAGCAGCGAGCCGTCAGCATCGGGCAGAATTTGAAAGAAGTCTCCGCCCACCTGCTGCGCCGGCTCGTAAGCGGCTTCGATGCTGAATCCCTTCACACCCCCAATCTGCTCCGGCAGAAGGATCTTCTGTACCTCGCGCGCCGCCGCCAGCTCCGTCTCCATGTGTGCCTGCTGCTGCGCAATGCGCGTAGAGCGCACCACCAGAATCACCGCCAGCGAGAGCTCAAAGAGGCAGCCGGAAATGCCCCCGATGTTGATGTTGAATGGTCCCACCGTCCACGTATAAACAGCGTTCGCAATTCGCTGTGAGATGCCCGTGAACTCGGGAATCGAGCCGAAGACGAAGAGCAAAATCTGCAGGTAGCTTGTCAGGCTGGCCACGATCGCCGGGATCAGCAGGATGCCCGCCTCCTGATTCCCGCGCCGCCAGTGCATAATCAGCAGGACGGGAATGATTCCCGCCATCAGACCCAGCTGAGGCGCAAGACTGAGAATGGTGCCGATCAAAGAGCCGTTGCCCGTGGCTGTTTGCCAGGACCCGTACAGGATTCCCACCGCAGTCAGCACCAGCCACACCCGCAGCCAGCGTTGCACCCGCATGCGCAGAAAGGCCACAAACATCAGAGCCAGGAACACCACACCCGCGATTTGCATGCCGCCGTTGATGTACGCCGACCACGCGGGAAGGTTATGAAAAAGCTGGTAGAACTGCAGCGGCATTTGCAGCACCACGACGACTTCGTCCAGAACGATCCAGAGATACTCGCGCTGCTGCCGTCGCTGGGCCAGGAACATGGCGAGCGCAATGATGCCCAGCCCCAGGCCGCCAAAGTCAAAAATCCACTGCAGGAGATTGTCCCCAATCGTCCTCAGCCAGACATGATCGCTGATCGCCGACTCCTGCCCGATGGTCAGGTTGTAGGGATAGTAGCCGGGAAACGCTTGCAACCACTCATTGGGGGAAACATACAGGCGCATCGCGATTACCACGGAGCCGGTGGCAATCGCCGCGTCGGGAATGGGTTTGAAGATGCGCGCGGAAAAGGTGTACGGGTGATAGGGCGAAACCTGCCCGCTGGCCAGCAGTTTCTCCCCATTCACGTAGATCTCGAAAGCGCTCGAAAGGAAGTACTCCTCCAGCGTCAGCCCGGCCTGGTGGGGAGCTACTTTCACGTGCAGCCGGTACCACCACACTCCCCCGCGCCCGTTGGGGAAATACTCCTTCAGCGAGTGGTTCGTATCCACGTGCGTCCACTGCGAATCGTCGTAATCGGCGCGCGCATAGGCCGGGTCGTCGCCCGGTTTCACCAGCCAGGTCACGCCCAGCTCGGTCGGCTCGCGAAGACCGGTGGCGTCAAACGTCTGCGCGCAAAGGAAGCGCGGGCTGCACCACACTCCCAGCAGCGCGAAGAAAATAAGTTGTAGCAAAAGCCGGCGCAGGCGGCGGCAGCAAAGCATACGGTGGACTCGGCCTCCAGCCTCTTCGAGTCCACCCTATCATTGCGCTCCCCTCACTTGCGAAGGAAATCGTACCCGGCCACCGTCGAATCGCAGCCGTGTCTCGATATTGAGACCTGGGAAGCTACCAATCTACGCAGACGCGGAACTATTGCGTGGGCGGCGCCGCTGGCGCGCTGTCTGCCCTCTTGGCAACGAATTCTTGCGGAGGACGATCGCCCATGCCGCCACCACCGCCCCCGCCAAATGTGCGCGTGAACTTGATGGTGCCATCGGGCTGGGCCATTCCCTTGTAGCTCATGGTCATTGAATTGCCGTTGAAGTTCATCACCTGGTCAAAGGAGATGTTGTCGCCATCGACCTTGCCGTTGCTGATGTCCACGTCGCCGCGCATCGTGGTGACCTTGCCCGTAAGCGTTGAACCATCCACGTGAAAGTCGAACGTGATGGTTTGCGGTCCATTTCGTCCCTGCACTTCGGCCGTCCATTTGCCGTTCAAGTCGGCGGCCAGAGCGGTCACGGAACCGAGCGCGAAAAGCAGAACTGCGAGCCCCAGTTTCTTCATCATGTGAGCTTCTCCATCGATCGAATTCTTTGGGCGCTGGAATTGCCATCCGCGCCTGTTTACGTGGGACGTGCGGACCCTGAGGGAAGTCTCAAAGCCGTCAAAGCCGGCCGCGCGGAGGGTGCCCGACCCTTGCCACGCCTCTGTTTGTCGCTAAGGTGGGCCGGGGTGCCCGCCCAGGCTCTGTCTGGGCAGGGTATGACTACTCCACTAACCCCGCGCGGTGGATGCGCTCGACCTGCTTGTTATACCGTCCGCGCAGTGCATTCCAGCGCACCTTGGCGATGTCCTGGAGCATCCTCACTCCGTCTTTCACGTAGCTGATGCGCGTGCGCTCGTCGTGTGCCCAGCTTACCGGCACCTCGACAATGCGGTAACCGCGCTTGAGCGCGATGAACAGAATCTCCGGATCGAAACCCCAGCGCTCGATGGTCTGCAGCTGAAAGACGGTCTGCGCGGCCGTCCGTGTAAACGCCTTGAAGCCGCATTGTGTATCGGCGTAAGGAAGTCCCATTACGGCGCGGGTAACAGCGTTGAAACAGCGGCCGAAGAACTGCCGGTAAAGAGGCTGGCGAATGGTCTGGCGCGCGCGCTCAAGCCAGCGCGAGCCGATGGCAATGTCGGCCCCGCCCGCAATGGCTGCGAACAGACCCTCCGCCTCCTCGATGGGCGCAGAAAGATCGGCGTCGGTGAACATCACAATTTCGCCCAGGGAGTGCAGAATCCCATTGCGCACACTGTAGCCCTTGCCATGATTTCCCGGGTTCTGAAGCAGTCTCACCTCCGGCGCCCGGGCCGCAAACTCGCGCACCAGTTCGGCGGTCTTATCTCGCGAGCCGTCATCCACCACCACAACTTCAGCCGACCAGCACCGCTGGCGCACGCAGCCAACCACCGCCTTCAAGGCCCCGGGGATGCGCGCGGCCTCGTTGTAGGCGGGAATGACGATGCTATAGGTCGGGTAGGCCATTTTCCTTGAGCCAAGCCGGTTTTCCGATGGGCAGTCTCACGACATCATACCCCACCCCGGTCCCCTGGCCGGCCCCTCGGCCGCCCGCCTGCCCCGCCCCAACTTGCTGATGTGCAAAGGATAATTTCCTCAAAGTGCTTGCATTTTCGTGCGCGCCCCGGCACAATCCGTTTATGCTGATTTCGGAGGTTTGAGGCAGATGACAAAAGCGGATCTGGTGGAAAAGGTGACAGCGTTGGGCGATTTGACCCGCCGCGACGGAGAAGTGATTGTCGAAACCATCTTCAGTTCCGTCATAGGCGCTCTGCAGAGCGGCGACAAAATTGAAATTCGCGGCTTCGGCTCGTTTCGCATTCGTCAACGCAATCCGCGCATTGGCCGCAATCCCAAGACCGGCGCGCGCGTCGAGGTTCCCGCTAAAAAAGTCCCCTACTTCAAGCCCTCCAAGGAACTGCGCGATCTGGTCAATCCCGGCGAAGCGGCCAAAGCATCCTGAGAACCCTCCCTACGAAGTGACCCTCACCATGTTGCTCGGCGTTCCCTGAATTCCGATCACGGCCATCATGCGTCCCGTGTGTCCTCGCGATGCGCGATGCGAAAAGAAAAGCTCGCTGTGGCATTGCGTGCAGCCACTCACCACTTCGATGGTTTGGCGTTTTAGCCCCACCGACATTAACTGCCGCCGGTTGGCTTCAATCAAATCCAGGTGCAATTGCGGATCCATCGGCCCGTGCCCTGGCGGGCGTTGCGTAAGAAAGAGCATCGGATACTTGCGCCGCACTTCATCGGCGTTCTCCACCTTGCGAAATAACTCGTGCGCGTAAGCGAATTGCGAATCGAATTCTGAAAGCACTTCTTCGCCGACTGCGTAGCAGCACACTAGGCAGCCCGGTCCTATGGCCGCCACCAGATCTTCCGGTCGCGACCCGTACTCCAGCCGCATGCGGCCTATGCCCGATTCCACAATGCGTTTCACCGTCCCTCGCCAACCTGCGTGGAATACGGCCACCGCGCGCTGCCTGCGATCGGCCACCAGCACCGGAATGCAGTCCGCTGTTTGCACGGCCAGCAACAAGCCGGGCTCATCGGTCATCTGCCCATCGGCCTTGCGAGCAGACTTGCGCCCGGCATCGGACGTCGAGGCAACCACAACTACGTTGGAATGAAACTGACGCATGGCGATAAGCGGAGTCGCTGCTGAGCCGGTCACAGCTTCGGCCAGCAGCCGCCGGTTGGCCAGCACGGTCCCCCGGTCGTCCTCCGCGGTGAATCCCAGGTTCAACTCGCCCGGCGCACCTTCGGCGCAATAGGCCAGGCTGCGCCCGCCCAACCGCGTGCTGAATCCCGCCCGCAGCCACGCAAAGTCCCATTTTGGAACTGGAAGCCACCCCACCCCATTCGCCGCCTGCCGCGGAACAGGCGTCGCCAACCGCAGCTCTTCCGGCACGGCTTCATCAAACTGCTTTGTTCGCCTCACTGGCTTCAGTGCCGGCAACTGGCCGCGTTTTGAGCGGGATGAAGACTGCATGGCAGCCTTGATTGTAGCGGGATCCCGCTTGGATGAAGGGACGCGAAGGGGTAAGAGCAGATGGGCCTACCTTCCGGTAGGCCCGCTCGAGAGGCAGTTAAGGGAGGGTTACCAGGGGGGAAAAAGGGAAGAGGTTCCGAAGAACCCTCAAGAGAGAGTTGTTGTTTCTTGGTAGGACATCATGGGGAAGCCTCTGCTAATTACTTAGATAGATGCACCCTTTTCTGAAAGGTTGCAAGCCTCATCGCATCAAACATGGCCAAATGAGTGTGGAAATTGTCTTAAAACTCGCGTTCGCCACCCCGTAAAGTCCCGCATTAAGCTCAAAACAAACGGCTTGCATCCGTGGACCAACTTGGGCAACATCTGAATGTCAGTTAAGCCAATCTGAGTGTTGGCCGGCCGAATTTTTCCGATCGCGCCCACTCTTCCGCCCTCCGCTCTCTCTTGATCCCCTCAGCAGTTCAAAGTCGCTTGTTCTCTCAGTCCCTTAGCTCCTTGATTCCCTCATCACTGATCACTGTTCTTTGGCCTGGTTGCTTTCTCGATGATTGCGGTGATGCGCGTGGTGGAAACGAAGCGGGTAAGGAATGCGGCGAAGGCGTTGTTGAAGTTGGGGACGATGGAGCGCTTGCCGCGGGCCAGGGCCACGACGGCTTTGCGCGCTACTTCTTCAGCCGATTGCATGCCCAAGCGCCGAAAGACGCCTCTGCGGCTGCCGGCGACGGAGAAGAACTCGGTGTCGGTGGTACCTGGGCAAAGCGCAGTCACTTTGATGCCGAAGCGCTCGACTTCGGCGGCCAGAGCCAGCGAGAAGAAGCGGTCGAAGACCTTGGTGGCGGCATAGACGGCGTTGTAAGGCATAGGCTGAAAGCCGGCGGCGGAAGCCACGACGAGCATCCAGCCGCGCCGCCGCGCGACCATGCGCGGAATAAAGAGGCGCGCCACGCGCACCACGGCCTCGCAGTTGACGCGCACCATGCTGTATTCCTGGTCAGGGTCAAGCTTGTAGAACTCGCCGTAGTGACCGAGGCCGGCGTTGTTGATGAGGATGTCGACGTCGATGCCGGCGCCTTCGGTGGCGTCGTAGATCTGCTGCGGCGCGGCGGGATCATTGAGGTCGGCGACGACGATACGGGGCGCGGTTCCATGGGCGCCGAGCTCGGCGGCCAGTTGATCCAGGCGGTCGCGGCGACGCGCGCTGAGGATGAGGTTGGCGCCGTGGTTCGCGAGTTCACGGGCAATGGCCGCGCCAATGCCCGCGCTGGCTCCGGTGACCAGCGCCCATTTGCCACGAAAGTCTTCGGGGTTGGACATGACGGAATCAGGATAGCGGAAGAGCGGCGAAGTCAGCGGCGTTGGCGGAGTTGGGAAGGCAGCGAGTCAGGCGCGCGAACACCGCCTCTAAAATCATGAATGAATAAGGTCCTGTAATAAAGGCACGCCTTTAGTCGCGCCATGAGTTTGACAAAATGATCGTGGGCTTTAGCCCCTGCCTTCTTGGGATCTCAGAAAAATCACGCATCAAACACTGCGGGTTGCCCCATCCTTTCCGCATCTTTAGCGGCAAGGATGGGATTCGGTCGATCGGGCTACTGCGCCGGAGCCGCCGGCGGCGCCGCAGCGGCCGCTTTCGAGAATGAGCGAATATAGATGATCAGATTCCAGACTTCAGTATCGGTGGCACGGCCCGGATCCTCCGGCGGCATCTTGCCCTTGCCGTTGCGGATGATGCCGAACAGTTCCCAATCCTGTTTGTTGGCCAGCGTCTTGGGATCGGTCCAGTCGTCCATGGTGAGTTCCATGCTGGAGGCCAGATCGGTTTTGCCACTGCCATTGTCAGCGTGGCACAGGGCGCAATCAATCTGG
The DNA here is from genome assembly GCA_030042915.1 of Acidobacteriaceae bacterium. The sequence goes on along the minus strand of JASHYS010000193.1, from coordinate 8,668 downwards.
TAGATCGACTTGGCCTTGGCCTGCGATTCGGCCGTGGGCTTGACCGGGTTTTTGGTTTGCACGGCAGGCGGCGTGGGTGCGACGGTTTGCGGCGGAGTGAGCGCGGGCGCGGGCCTTCCGGTCTGCTGCGGGCTGCCTCCTTGCAAGGGCGCGGAAGCGATGGCAAGTAAAACCAGTGCCGAAAATAGCCAAAACGACTTCAACATCACAAGCCTCCTCGAGCAGATGTCAACAAATAGGCATCCTGACGTTGGGTGGAATTCTCGGGAGGAATTATAAGCCGATTTCAGGCGGAGGGGCTATGACGTCTGAGACACCGGGCGAAATTCGGGGTTTCGCCGCGGTTTTTGTGGGGGTTGAACGGTGACTGTGAGTCGAGTTTCTATTTTGGTGCGGATCAGCGCGATCAGTGCACGGCTCCTGCGCCCGCACCCTCGCCGGGACGATTCTTGCTGAGCATGAATGCCAGCAGGATGAGAAGGATGGTTGCGTAAGAGAGCTCCATGTAGACATCCTGGTAACCCTGCGTCTGCGCTTGCTGGTTGAGCTGGTGGTAAATCTGCGCCAGAGCCAGGGCGGAGCCGTTGGGCGTGCCGAAGGAACGGCCCAGCATGCCCGTGAGCGCCTGCGCCTGTTGATCGTAGGCAATGCCGCCGGGCAACATGGCCTGCTGCAGATGCTGCTCGTGCCACATGGAGCGGCTGGTGACCTGCGCATTGGTAATGGAGATGAGGATCGACCCGCCGATGTTGCGCACGAAGTTGATTAGGCCGGCCACCTGGTTGCTCTGCTCTCTGGGCATGCCCACGTACGCCGCATTGGTGATGGAGATGAAGCAAAACGGCAGAGGAAGCATTTGAACAATGCGCAGCCAGGAGTTCTGAGCGAAGGACATCTGCAGGCTGGTGATGTCGGCTGCATAACGGAAGGTAAAGACGAGCATGGTGAAGCCGATCACCGCCAGCCAACGTGCGGCGATTCTTCCGGTAGCGATGCCCGCCAGAGGCATCATGAAGACGAGCGTGACGCCCCCGGCGGTAAGGGCAAGGCCCGCCGTGGTGGCCGTGTAGCCCAGCAACTGCTGCGTAAATTGCGGCTGCAGCACCGTGTTGGCGTTCAGCACGCCGCCCACCAGCATCATGAGAAAGCAGCAGATGGCGAAATTCTTAAAGCGAAACAGGTGCAGGTTGATGAGCGGATCCTTCTTGCGCCACTCCCAAACCACTAGGCCGATCATGCCGAAGACAAAGAGGAAACAGAAGAAGCGGATGAAGCCGGAGGCAAACCAATCGTTCTCTTCGCCCTTGTCGAGCATGATCTGCAGGCCGCCCATGGCAATCGCCAGAAAGGCGAGGCCGACGTAATCCATGTTGCGCAGACGCGAGGGATCGGCCTTGATCCACGGCGGATCTTCCACCAGGCGCGTGACCAGGATGAAGGCCAGAATGCCAACCGGAATGTTGATGAAGAAGATCCAGCGCCAGGAAAAATTGTCGGTGATGAATCCGCCCAGCGTGGGGCCGATAGATGGAGCCAGTACGGCAACCAGGCCGTAGAGCGCGAAGGCCTGCCCGCGCTTGTGGGGCTCGAAAGAGTCGGCCATGATGGCCTGCGCCATAGGCTGCATGCCGCCGCCGAATGTGCCCTGCAGCACGCGGCAGAGCAGCAGAATGGGAAGCGATGGCGCCGCGCCGCAAAGAAAACTGGCTACAGTAAAGCCGCTGATGCAAAGCACGAAGAAGTTGCGGCGGCCCATGAGCGAACTGACCCAGCCGCCCAGAGGAAGGACGATAGCGTTGGAGACGAGGTAACTGGTCAGGACCCACGTGGCTTCGTCGGCGCTGGCGCCGAGGCTGCCGGCGATGTGCTGCAGGGCCACGTTGGCGATGGAAGTGTCTAGCACCTCCATAAACGCCGCCAGCGCCACCGTCATGGCAATGAACCAGGGGTTGACGCGTGGCTTCCACTGTATCGGCAGCGCAAGATCGGGATTCTCCATTTGCGCAGGCCGGCGTTCACCGCCCCCTCGGGCCGCATCGGGCGATGATGCAGATAGAGTGGTGCCGGCAATCGACAACAGGGCTCTCCTCGAACTTAGACAGCTTGATTTTTCGCGTTGGCCGGGGAACTTCGGCGCACTACAAACCGGATGCGTCGCGCGATACATCCGGCGCTCGTTCCGGAAGTACTTCCAAATAGATTCGCAGCCCTCGGCTCCGGGTGCAAGGATTTTTCCTTACCCCCTCGCCGGATGGATGGGCGTGCGCCATTTACATTGGGTTTTGAGGTCATCATCATGCGCCGCCGCACTTTTATCCAAACACTTCCCCTGGCTGCCGCAGCGTCAGCCGTCAGCATGCAAAGTGAAGCCAAAGCATTGGCTCAAAGCGGCTCAGGTTCAAGAGCCGCTTCCGATCTGCCCAAGTTTCAGCCCGCGGGAGCGGAGCGTTTTGTCCGCCCTGACGTGCACGCAGGCGACCGTCCCTCCGGCGCCAGCTTTTCTACGCGCTCGCCGGCGCTGGGCCTGAATGGTGCAGCTGGCACGGCGCATCCATTGGCCACGCGGACTGCCATTGAAATGCTGAAACGCGGCGGCTCGGCCGTTGACGCTGCGGTGGCCGCGAATGCCGTGCTGGGATTTGTTGAGCCGGTCAGCTCCGGGCTGGGCGGCGATTGCTTCGCTTTCGTCTGGGATCCGAAGCTGGGCAAGCTCGCCGGAATGGCCAGCTCAGGCCGTTCGCCCAAAGCGCTCACGCTGGCCACGGCGCGAGCGCACGCCGTGAATGGTCACCTGCCTTCAGAGGGCGCGGTGACAGTTTCCACGCCCGGCGCGCTCGACGGATGGTGGACGCTCCACCAGCGCTATGGCAAGCTCAAATGGGCTGATCTGTTCGGACCCGCAATCCACGCCTGCGAGAGCGGCGACCCCACGCCGCAGATCATTGGCTACTACATCAAGCGCAACATGGCCGCGTTCTTGCGCGCCGGCTCGGGCGTTGAGGAAACGGCGAACGCGGTGAAAACCTACACGCCCGGCGGCGTGGCGCCCAATGAGTACGACGTGCGCCGCAATCCCGACCTCGCGCACACCTATCGCATGATTGCCGAAGGCGGCCGCGACGTTTTCTACGACGGCCCCATTGCCAAAACCATCGACGCCTACTTCAAGCGGATCGGCGGATGGCTCTCGGCCGAAGATCTGCGCCAGCATCACGCAGAGTGGGTCGAGCCGCTGGTGACGAACTATCGCGGCGTCGATGTGTACGGCATGCCCGCCAATACGCAGGGCCTGGCCACGCTACAGATGCTCAACATCATCGAGAATTTCGATGTGCGCAGTTACGGATTCCAGTCGCCGCAGTCGCTGCAGGTGCAAATCGAGGCCAAGCGCCTGGCTTATGAGGACCGCGCCCGCTATTATGCCGACCCGCACTTCGCCAAAATCCCCATCGAGTGGCTTAACTCGAAGGATTACGCAAAGGAGCGCGCGAAATTGATCCGACTCGACTGCATCCTCGAGCCGGTGTATCCCGGTCAGGCGCCCAGCCACGGCGACACCACCTACTTCACTACGGCCGACAAGGACGGCATGATGGTTTCAATCATTCAGTCGAACTTCCGCGGCATGGGATCGGGGCTGGTGGCCGACGGGCTTGGATTCATGTTCCAGGATCGCGGGCAATTGTTTTCATTGCAGGACGGACACCCGAACATCTACGCTCCCGGCAAGCGGCCGTTCCAGACCATCATCCCCGGTTTCGCGGCGAAAGACGGCAAGCCGTGGTTGGCCTTCGGCGTGATGGGCGGTGACATGCAGCCGCAGGGACAGACGCAGATCATTCTCAATCGCGTGGATTACGGGCTCGACGTGCAGGCCGCGGCCGACAGCCCGCGCTGGCACCACGAAGGCTCATCGCAGTCGATGGGCGAAGACCGGCCGGGCATGGGGCCGCGCGGAGAGCTTCACCTGGAAGCGGGCGTTCCCGCCGAGACCCGCAAGGCGTTAATTGATTTGGGCTGGCCGATGGGCCCGAGCGACGGTGGATTCGGCCGCTATGAGTGCATCGAACACCGCATGCAGGGCGCAGACCGCGTGTACGCAGCGGGCAGCGAGATGCGCGCGGACGCCGTTGCGCTGGCGTACTGAGCGGTGCGAAAGTTTGTGCGATCCCGGTCTCAGACCCGAGGCCCCACCCCACGGACTTGGAACCTGTCCGTGGGGACCCCGGACCGGGGGGCATCCAAGATTGAGTGAGTACACCCGGTGTAGAAGCGATCTAAGGTTTACTCACCGCCGACGAAGACGTCCTGCGGCGCGTCTACCTTCGCGGGCACGCTCACTTTCAGCTTCATTGACGCCATTTGCGGCTTGTTGCCCGTTGGGGCTGTGAAGTCGAGCTCATACTGGTTGTCGAGACGGCGATCGATATCGGCAAAGTAAGGCCCTATGTCGACTGGGTTGCCGTACCCTTCCCAATAGCTGGCGCCGCCCGTCGCCTCCGTCACCTCGAGCAACAGGTTTTGGCCGGCGTTATTCGCATACATGCTGCGATCAAAGCGGCCCTGGCTGGTCCAGTAGATCGAGTAAACGATCAGGTGCGAGCGAACCGCGTCCTGGATGGCCGCCTGCACGTACGGATCTTCAGGATCGTAGCGCATGTCGTAATAATCCACGCCGTCGGTGATCATCACCACTTCGCGCCGCGCGCTCGCGTCGGTCGATGGCCAGTGCTTGGCCAGATCCGACAGGCAGAAGTAAGGGCTCGCGCTCGCACCCGCAATACCTCCGGCGGGCAGATGCAATTGTTTCGCAACCGCCGCGTGGTCGGTGGTCAGCGGGCCGGCAAATGAAGCCGCACCGTTCATCATGTATGCGACCGCGATCTTTTCATCCGGCCTCTGGCTCTGGATGAACTTCGAGATATCGTTCATCTGCGTTCCAAGGCTGGTGCGGGCGCCGCCGTCGATTAACACCACCATCTCAACCTTGCTCTCAGGACCGCGCAACGGCGTCAAGCCCGTGACGCTCGCGTTCTTGCCGTTTACCTTCAGCTGCACAGACTGCTGGGGAATGCCGCCAGGAATTTCTTGGCCCTGAACGACGGTAATCACTGCCTTACCCTGTCCTTCTTGGGTATTGTCTGCTGCAAAAACCAACGGAGCCGCGAGCAAGAATGCTGCGGTAAACCAGGCAGCAAGATGAACCTTGTTGATTCTCATGTTGTTTCTCCTTGGGGAATCTGGCACCCTCGTTCCTATTCAGTTAGACCCGTCTCGCGCGCTTTTGATGCGCGGCGGAGGGCAGCGATTCGCCAACAGAAGTGCCTTGGAATCAATGACTTATGTTTCAACCGCGAAGACAAAAAAAGGTGCTCAAAAATGAAACGAAAATCAGCTTGCCTGCGTCTAATAGCGGGCCGACTCTGCCCTCTGGACGACGGCGTTAGTCCTCGACGAAAGCCTTGAGCCGCGCCAGCGCCTGGTCCCACTGCCGCGAGACGTGATCGAGGTACTCCTGCATCTCCGCGATGGGCCGTGGGTCGAGCGCGAACCGGCTCTCGCGCCCGTCCCGCGTTCTGTGCACCAGGCCGGCTCGCTCCAGCACGCGCAGGTGCTTGGTGACGGCCTGGCGCGTAATGCGCGTGCCCGCCGTAAGGTGCACGATCGACGAGGACTCGCTCGCGCCCAGCTTGGCGATGAGCGCGAGACGCGTCTTGTCGCCCAGTGCGGCAAACAGAACGGCGTGTGCCGGCCGGCGCGCGCGTGGGCTGTTAGGGATTTTTCGCGACATAGCTTTCGATGTTCTTCATCTGCTGTGCCCAGCCGCCGTCGTTGCCGCGGATGGCCTGTTCGCGCCAGTCGGCCGGCACAATTTCGAAGCCCGACTCGGTTACGGTCAGCAGCGTGCCGGTGGCGGTTTTTTCCAGGCGAAACTCGACAAGCGTGCGCGGCGCCTGCGCATAGTCGGCAGAATAACGCTCCTTGTCGTGGAACCGGATCTGCGGCCAGGTAAACGAGAAGAGGCGTTCCGGCTCCATTTTCTGGATGAGGGCCTCCCACTTGATGTGCTCGTAGCCGGGATAGAGAATCTGGCCACGCGAAACCTTTCCCGTCTCGAACGGGCGGTCGAGCGCGACGCGGAACCACTCGCCGAACTCGCGGGAATCAGTGAGGGCGCGCCAGACGCGGGAGACGGGCGCTTTGAGCTGGATGCGTTTCTCGATTTTGTTTTCCATGATAGGCAACCTCTAGGTTGCATATTAGCAAGGTTCCGGGAAAAGCGCAACCCATGGGTTGCGTTTTGTATAAAGCTTGCTGGCTGGGACGGCGCCCGGGCCTCGAAAGGACAGTCACTGCGTGCCGCCACACCCCACGTAGGTCTGGACGGCCTTCAGTAGGGGATCATTGGCGACCTGCTTCGCGTTCTCGATCTTGCAGACGGCGTCAGAAAGGTCCTTCATGTTTCCCCCGGAATCGAGGTTAACCCGATTGAGGTTACTGTAGGTTCCCCCCATCGTCGTTTTACAGTCCTGACCCGCAGGGCACTTTACCGGCGTGCACCACTGAACCTGGGAGGCCGGCAAGCCGGTGCGAGTCCACTGGAAAGCGTCCATGACCTGGTTACCGCACATTAAGAAGTCATAGAACTGTTTGACATAGGGCGAGCCGCCGGAGTACATGTTGGCGGTGGGCGCGTCGCTTATGACATGTGGGCCATTTGGGACACAGTTTCCCTTTGCGGCAGTACAGGTATCGGGTGTGTAGTAGTCATTGTCTGAGCATTTATCCAGGTTCCAGTCGCCCAGGGTCCTGTCGCCGCACGTCGTGTGGATTGGATTTGCAGACGTGCAGGCCGCGTCTTTATCTGCGCACGTCGTTTGGACGAACTGGAGGGCGCGCATCATGCTGCCGTCCGGGCAGGCCTGGGGCACAAACATGATCCCGTTAACCCCATTACCAGCGCAGTAATCGGTATAGATTTGGGCTTCAGGCAGCGACAGGTGGAGTCCTGACCACGACTGTGTTGGCGTCAGAGAAGAGTTGGGGCAGAGGTTCCATTTCGAGGGATTGCACACGCAGATTCCCGCTGCGGCCTCTTTCTCGTAATTCGAAATGGTGTTCGGGTCGAGCCCGCAAGGATTGGGCGGCGTCCCCAGTATCGCTTTGACGGCGGCTGCCACCTGGCCCAGCGCCTGCGCTCCTTGGCCTAGCGCATAGCCGAGTGTTCCTTCCATGAGATTGGAGATGGTGGCGATAAAGCCCTGATCTGCGGACGCGGCTTGCCCCTCGCCGTAGGCAGCGCGAATCAGATGCGGGCCGCGCAGCGAATTTCCGGCAGTCGTTGCCGGCGGCGGCATGACGCGAATCTGCATCACGTTGTTCGAATTCATATTGCCGCCGGCGATGAGCAGCTTCATGTAGACCTGGCCTTTCACGCGCTCTGTCCACGGGCCGTTTTCCACTTTTACCGGCGTGTAAACGCCGCTCTCCTGACCCTGAAACAGCGTCTGCTGCTTCAGTTCGTCGCTGGTGTTCTGCGCAGTGAGAATCTGGCGCTGACGCTCGGCATCGAGCGCGAGCTGGCCGGGCGTGCCCAGCTTGGCCAGCATGGTGTCGAGCGGCGGAAGCTTGGCGCCCTGGGCAAGTGAGTTGTAGGTGCTTTCGAGATTGGTGACCAAATCGCCCGTGATTTGGTTTTTGAGGTCGGGAATGACCTGGTCGATGATGGCTTGATAGCTCTTGGGCATCTGAGAGTAAGTGAGGCCCGATTGGATGGCCCACGAAACCGCCTGCAGCGATTGCGGCGCAATACCGTACTGCTCAGTCCCGCGCCAGATGAGCGCACCGATGGCGCCGGCGGCCTTGCCTTCGTAGGGCCCGAGAACGTAAGCCACGCCCGCTCCAGGCTGGTGAATGGAGTACTCCGAGCAGAAATCGAGTGCGTTGATGGTGTAATCGCCGGGCGCGAGCGGTTGATTGAGCTGATCGGCTGTGAGCTGAAGCGGCTGTGGGCTGAACGGGCCGCCGGGCAATGTGGTTACGGTGGGGTAGACGTCCTTGGCGTTGAGGGTCAGCGGCAGATTATCGTTGAGGACCTTGGTGAGCGCTTCTTCGGCGGCTTTTTCCTTGGCCGCGTTCTCGATTCCCGACAACGAGATTTGCGCAGCCGCGCGGGTTGAGTCATTCGGCCCCGTGGAATTCTGCGCAGCGCAAAACGGGAGAAATGCTGCGGCCAGCGCCACGCACCACGCAGCGATTGTAACTGCTGATAAAGTTTTCATTTGACTCACCCCCCTGGGGAAGTGCGCCTGCGCCTACACAACCGCTGCGGGGGCACAGGGCGGCTGGTTTGCGGCTCGTGAGCGTGCGCAGGGCGCGAGATTGAAGACCTTGTAGAGTTCTGACGATACCCGGGGAATCGGGCGGAGTCAAACGAAAAGATGCACGCCGATGCTTAATAGAACAAATACTTCCGCCAGCGATCGTCGCTGCGGCCCAGCATGCGCATAATCTGGCGGCTGGTGTGCAGCGAGAAGGGCCGCGGCTCGCGCAGCAGAATCATGTCGTCAATCTCGGCCAGCAGGCGATTGCCCTTCTTGCGGTTGCACTCGTGGCAGCAGGCCACCAGGTTTTCCCAGGTGGAATTGCCGCCGCGCGAACGCGGCAC
>JASHYS010000192.1 GCA_030042915.1 Acidobacteriaceae bacterium | reverse complement strand
GGTGAGCGGGATCCCCTACGGTTGCAGGACGGGCTCAAGCTGATGCAAGGCCGCCGTCATGCCGGCGCCGTCGCCGTTCTGGACGGCGGTGAAGAGGGCGACCCAGGCCCCGCGGCCGTTGGCGAAAGCAGGCGATCGCGCGAGGACGTGATTCAGTCCAGTGAAATCCCAGAAACCGGCGGCAGGCGTGGCGGCCTCGGCGAGCAACGCCTTTTCGGTTGTTAGTGCTGCGCTTTTGTTTCCCGCACCCCACTGGCAGGCAAGGCGCATGGTGTCGCGGGCGGTAATGCCCGACGGCGGAAGGGAGTCGTCAGTCAGATTGGCGGTTTGCGCAAGGCAGGCGTCGAAGCGATCAGCGGCGAGAGCCGCCTCAGTGATGGACATGCGCGCCGTGACATAGTCCTGAGGCTGGGTGGTCTTGGCATAGACTTCGAGAGTCTGCTGAAAGTCCTGCGCCGCCTGATCGAGCCAGGCTGCCGATTTGTCGCCGCCGATGAGCTCGCCCTCTGACATGAGAGCGTTCGCAATGCTGGTTTGCGTCTTGGCCCAGGCTTGCGGCAGGCTGGCCTTTGTAAAGACCTGCAGCACGTTTTGGTAAGCCTGCACTGCCTGATCGAAAATGGGAGCGGCCTTGTCTGCGCTAATGCGCGTGCCCTCGAGATAAAACGCGTCGCCGATATTAAATTCGGTTTGAGCCCAGGCTTGGGGCAAATCGGCTTTGGTATCGACTTCGAGCGCATGCTGGTAGGCCTGCACCGCCTGGTCGAGCAGGGCGATGGCCTTGTCACTGCTTACGTGCTCGCTCTCAATTTCAAGCGCAGCGCCGAGGCCCATTTGCACTTGCGCCCAATCCTGAGGCAGTTCGGCTTTGGTGTACACCTCAAGCGCCCTCTGGAATGCCTGCACCGCCTGGTCGAGCGAGGCGGTGGCCTGATCGCCGCCGGCGCGTTCACCCTCGGACACAAGCACTGCGCCCAGATTCATTTGTGTCCGTGCCCAGTCCTGAGGCAGATCGGCCTTAGTGAAGACTTCCAGCGCCTGCTGGTAAGCCTTTGCCGCCTGGTCGAGCAAGGTGAGGGCTTTGTCAGCAGGGACGCGCTCGCCTTCGCGCATAAGAGCAAGGCCGAGGTCGTTTTGCGTGGCGGCCCAATCCCAGGGCTGTGCGGCCTTGGTGCGCACTTCGAGAACAGACTTGTAAGCTTGCACTGCCTGATCGAATAAAGCGACCGCCTCGTCGCCGCCCTCACGCTCACCTTCAAAGGTGAGCGCAACGCCGAGGTCCATTTGTGTCTGCGCCCAATCCTGGGGCCAGTCGGTTTTGGTGCGCACTTCGAGAGCAGACCTGTAAGCCTCAACTGCCTGGTCGAGCAACGTGATCGCCTTATCGCCGCCAGCGCGTTCGCCCTCGCGCGTGAGCGCCATGCCCAGGTTGTTTTGCGTCGCAGCCCAGGCCTGGGGCAGATCGGTTCTGGTGCGCACCTGGAGAGCGGACTTGTAAGTTTGTACGGCCTGATCGAGCAAGGCAATGGCCTTGTCGCCACTGGCGCGCTCGCCCTCACGGATGAGCGCGATGCCGAGGTCGTTTTCTGTCGCTGCCGTTTCCGGCCGGTCGCCGAGCGCTGAATATTCGGCTGCCAACTCGCGCAATTCAGTGGCCGATTGAGCCAGGAGAGCCAGGCTCTGATCTGCCGGTGCGACTTCGCCCTCGCGGCGGCGGGCATTGGCTGCATCGGATTCTGCCCGGAGCCAGAGCTCGTGAAATCCTTTGTCGCTGGGTTGCTGTTTGAATTCAGTTTGCGCGGTAGCGACGGCGCTTGCGAGCGTCTGCGTGGCTTCGTGGTACTTGAGGTTGAGCTGATCGGCGCCGGCCGCCTGCTCGCTATCGTCAAGCAGATGCCGCAACGCGCTCTGCCGCTTATCAAGGAGCGCCTGCTGCGCGGACTGGAGAGCTTTCATTTGCGCCTGCAACGCCTGCTCTTCCTGATCTTCGGCGCCAATCTCCTGCCGGTCAGCAGTGCTGGCCTGAGTGAAGAGTTCGGCCGCAGCGGCATAGTGGTTCAAGGCAAGCTCAGCCAGGGCCTGCTGCTCTGCCGTGGCGCGGCCCGATTGTTTTTGAATGCCTTCAGCCCACTGCTGCACCTGCTGGTTGACCTGGCTTAAAGAAAAGCCGCTGGACTGCGCCCATGCGGCGATGGCAGCGCCGAGATCAGACTGCTTTGCCTGCCCCGCCGCGGCGCCGGTTTTGAGCTCGCTCACCTGCTTCTGCAGGCTGTTTACCTGGAGCAGCAGACGGTGCAGCGTGGCCTCAATCTGTGCCGGGCCCAATAATGCCGCCGAACCCTTGGGGAGCATTCTGATGGTGACGTTGACGGGCAACGCAGAGAGCTGGCCGTCGGCCGGCTCATAGATCACCAAGTCGCCGGCGCCGACGATTTCAAGACGCAGGTCTCCGCGCTGGGCCACATCTGCCGAGACGAGCAACAGCGCCTGACCCTGTGGGTTCGTGACCTGCTGTGCGTCGGTGATGAGGGTCGCGCTTTGGAGATAGCTGAGCGACACACGGACGGCCTTCACCGGCTGAGGCGGCTGGGGCAGCGTGTTGACGACGACCACCGTGGTTTGGCGCTGCGGCGCGGGCGTTTGCGCGATTGCGGTGAACGCTGCGCAGCCCAAGCCCAGCAGAAGAAGAACCGCCGATCGTGGCCGTTCCCTCATGAAGGTGTTTCCCGAGCGGGCGCTCAAATCTGCCCTGAAGTCTAGCACGCATTCGAGGAGAACGGCGCGCAGGGGCTCAGGCCGCGACGCGCATGAGCGACGCGACGCTAGAGCAGATCTTTGGCGGCGAGGCGGCGCTGCTCAACCTGGCGGTAGGTTTTGGCGACGACGAAGGAATTGGCGCCGACGACAAGAAAGCCGATAGCGCCGGGCAGCAGGAGGGCATACCAGACACCCCAAGGCTGGCCTTGCGCGAGTGCGACGAAGCCCGCAACAAGGAGCGCGACAGCAATGATCCAGAGTGCGAACCAGGCACGCAGAATAAAGCTGCGGCCGCGGCCGCGCGGCGCAAGCCAGCCAACCAGGCCGCCCATCAGCCCTGCGGCCAGCCCGTATGCCGTGCCCGGAATCCATGCGTAATGGTTGGCGTTAAACCATGGTTGCATCATGATGCCACCTCATCCTTCTTCGGCCGCGGCGCGATGCGCCCTGAGCAGATCGCGAGCCACTGCGGCAGAGATTTTGCCGTCGGCCACGAGCACGCGGAGCTTACGCTCGAAGGCGTCGGCGGCCCTGGGATCCTCAGCCGCCTGCACTTTGGCAATCAGCCGGTCGAGCCGCGCGCGCAACGTGGGGTACGAGACTTCGTACTCGTCACAGAGCGCCTTGAGCGATCCCGAGCTGAGCACAAACCGGCGCAGGAATTGCTGATCTTCCTCGTCGAGAGCCTGAAGCCAGGACGGCAGCGGCGGATTCATAAAATGAAAGTATACCTAAACTAAATTAAAGTCAAGAAAATTTAGTCTGGATTGAATAAAATTTATGGGGCTATCTAACAAGTTCTAACCGCTCTGCCCTGCTTTCTCAACCTCGACGAGGGTGGAGTAGAAGGTAGGGCCGCCGCCGATGTCGGTCAGGCGCTCGCTGGTGAGCGCGTTCACGTTGGCGCCGCCGGGGTGGAGCTTGGCCCAATCGAGCCGCGCTGCCACAACGCCGGCGGGAAGGTTCACGTTGAGCATGGCGGTCAGCTCCAAGGTGCCCCGATCGTTGAAGACGCGCACGCGGTCACCTTCGGCCACGCCGCGAGACTGCGCGTCGAGGGGATGGATTTCGAGCTTCTGGCTGGTGCGGGACTCCATCTTGCGATGACCGGGGAGATTGGCGAAGGTGGAGTTCATGTAGTTGTCGCCCTTGCGGCCCAGCAGTTCCAGAGGATAGGTTTTCGCCGCTTCGCCCCAGCGGGATTCGACCGGAGGGGTGAAGCCGGGAAGACCGTCGAGGCCCGCGGCTGCCAGCGTCTCAGAGAAGAATTCGATCTTGCCCGATGGCGTGGGAAGCGGTCCTGACGCGAACGGCTGGAACGGATGCGCCTGAGGCTCAGCATGGAACGAGAGCGGAATGTGTCCTTCGCGCTCAAGATCGGCAAGCGTGATGTGCTCCATGCCCGGGTTCTTCGAGCGGCCGTCGGAGCCGATGGCAAGCACCTGCTGGATGATCTGTTCAGGCGTATCGCGGAAGCAGGCTTCAGTGAATCCCATGCGCTGGGCGAGCCGGCTGAAGAGCCAAACGTTGGAGCGCGCTTCGCCGACGGGCTCGATGGCCTGCTGCGAGAGCTGCACGAAGTAGTGACCGTAAGCGCCCTGAATGTCGGTGTGCTCAAGGAAGGTGGTGGCAGGCAGAACGAAGTCGGCGTAGTCGGTGGTGTCAGTGAAAAAGAGCTCATGCACCACAGTGAAAAGATCGTCGCGCTCGAGGCCGCGGCGCACCGCGTTGTGATTGGGAGCGATGGCGCCGGGATTGGAGTTGTAGACGAAGAGTGCGTGCACTGCGGGACCGTCGCTGTGCGCGCCATTGCTCTGACCCAATTCAGTGAGGGCGCGGCCAAGCTCCGACATGTTCACGGTGCGCGCCAGGCGCTTAAGTGGCGAGGCTTGCGCCAGGTCGGGACGGCGCAACGCGTCCTCATCCCACACGAAGGCGCCCGACGTGGAGAGCTGCGCACCGCCGCCGCGATGCTTCCACGCACCGATGAGAGCAGGCAGCATGATGATGGCGCGAACCGTTGCGCCTCCGTAATCGGCTCGTTGCACGCCGTAATTCACGCGAATGACCGCCGGCCGCGTGGTGGCATATTCGCGCGCCAGTTGCTCAATTTGTCCCGCCGTCATTCCGGTGTAGTGCGCAACGCGCTCGGGCGGGTACTGGCGGGCGCGCTCGGCAAGCTGCTCGAAGCCGTGCGTCATCTCGGCAACGTAGGAGCGATCATGCAAGCCCTCGTTGAGGATGACGTGCATCATGCCGAGGGCCAGCGCTGCGTCGGTCCCAGGGCGGATGGCGATGTGCCAGTCGGCCGCAGCGGCGGTGCGGGTGCGATAGGGATCGATGACGATGAGCCGCGCTCCGTTGCGGCGCGCCTCTTCAATGAACGGCCACAGATGAATGTTGTTGCCGTGGATGTTGGCGGCCCAGGCCAGAATCAGCCTGGCGTGGGGGAAGTCTTCAGTGGGCGTGCCGAGTTTTTTGCCGTAGACCAGCTTCCATGCCTGTCCGCCCGCCTCGGCGCAAATGGTGCGGTCAAGCTGGCTGCCGCCCAGGCGGTGAAAGAAGCGGCGATCCATTGAGCCGTAGCCGAGCACACCCATGTTTCCCGCGTAGCTGTAGGGCAGGATGGATTCGGGGCCGTACTTGTCGCTGATCTGCTGCAGGCGCGCTGCGATGGCATCGAGCGCTTCGTCCCAGCTGACGCGCTCGAAGGCCTCGTGCTCGGAGCCGCGGGGTCGCGGGCCCTTTTTGGCTCCGGGCTTGCGCCGCAAGGGATAAAGAATGCGATCGGGCGCGTAGACGCGGTCGAGATATTTGGCGACCTTGCCGCACAAGAAGCCTCGCGTGACCGGATGCGCGGGGTCGCCCGCAACTTTCACCGCGCGGCCAGCATCGTCGACCGTCACCAGCACGCCGCAGGAATCGGGGCAATCGTGCGAGCAGACGGTGTGGACGATGCGGAATGGGGAAGACGCGGCCATGTGCTTCAATTTTAGGACAACCCATGCTCGAGGAGCGGATTTGCGATGAGGCGCCTGATGGGAGCCCGTGTACACTGGTCACGCCATGAGTTGCATTTTCTGCAAGATTGCCGCAGGCGAGATCCGATCGACCGCTGAATACCAAGATGAGCTGGTCTACGCCTTTGCCGACATCAATCCCAAGGCGCCGGTGCACGTGCTGATCGTGCCGCGCGAACATATTGTCTCGCTCAGCGAGGCGGCGAAAGATCACCGGGCGCTTCTGGGGCACCTGCTGTGGACGGCTGCGGAGATTGCCCGCCAGAAAGGCCTCAATAAGGGCTATCGTGTGGTGTTGAACAACGGCGAGTTAGGGGGCCAGACCGTGGATCATCTGCATCTGCATTTGCTGGGCGAGCGGCAAATGACCTGGCCGCCGGGGTAAGAAGCAGGGAGTAGCCAATAGCCAGTAGGGAGCAGAAAAAAACCGCTTGGGTGCACGAACGAAGGGCGCGCTTTCATGAAGCGCGCCCTTTTCTATTCCCTATTGGCTACTCCCTGTTTTCAGAACGCGGGCTGGCGATCGAACTCCTCTTGCTCTTCCACGCCGTAGCGGCGCAGCAGCACGGGCAGGCTTTGCGAAAAGGCCGAGCGCGGCATGACCACATCGCATCCGGCCTCGATGGCCTTTATCTTGAGGTCGCCCTGAAGGTGGTTGAGGAAGCCGATGATGGAGACAGCCTTCTTGAATTTGGCCTTGAACTTGGGAATGAGCGCCATGGGCTTGGCGTTCAGATTGTTCAGGTCGAAGACCAGAAGCGAGGGCCGCTCCGGTTCCGGCGCGTCGTAGATGCGCGTCACCGTATCTTTGCTGTCACCCTTCACGAACTCCACCTTCACGCCCAATTTGCGAGCGGTTTCCTGGATTTTGGCCAGGAAAAAGAGATCCTCGATAAAGCAAAAGATGCGCGTGGGCGCGTCTTCGCGAATGGGACTAGGGGGCTGGGCGGGATAGACGTCGGGATAATATGCGCCGCCGTGGTGGCCATTACCCGCGATCTGGATGGTCGATGGGGGCCCGTCGGCCACGTTGCCATTGACCGCGCGGTAACTGTGGTCCATGGGGCCGACAAACATCCGCGGACCCTTTTGCCGGCCCTTGCGCTTGCCCTGCTGGGGCCCGGCGATGCTGTTTCCGGGCGGCCCGGATGACGCCGGCGATTTCTGGAAGAATTTCTTCTTCTTGCGGTTCTGGTGCTGGTGAACCGGCCGAGGCGGCTGCCCGGCTTGCTGCGGCGCAGGCCCTTGCATTTGCGGCTGCCCCTGCGGCTGCTGGCCTTGCATCGCCTGGTGGTTGGATTTGTTCTTGCGGCGGCGGCGCCTGCGCCGATGCCCTTGCTTTACCTGGCCACTATCGGCAGGAAGCCCCGGTTCAGGTTGGGGCTGAGTCAGTTCTTCTGATGTCATGATGCGTGTACTTCCTGATGCTATGCTTTCGATTACTCTTCAATGCACATGCAGCTCAATCGCCCCAGCGAACAAGAAACCGTTCGCCTGGAACCGGGCAGGATTGCCGGACTGCCGTCTCCTGATGCCGTCTAACGGAAGACGCAGCGATCAGCCCTGATGCTGCACGGTACTCTTCAAGGGGAATGCCTGCGTCTCCACTCACGCGGGGCAACGCCGCAACTGTGGCCGAGATGAAACCGGCCGCTCCACCTTAATCTTTCCCGGTCCCCACCCTTTGAACCAAAAGGAAAATGCAATTGCCGATCTTTGCCTGGGAGTCCCGAATCAACTGCGTTCTTCGCCCGAAACAACCAGGCGCGGCCTCTGCTTTTCCTCTGATGATGCCCTTCCTCTATGAGCCTCCGCCGCGTACAGCCGGGTTTTTGAACGAAACTGCCGGGCGAAATTTGCTTGCTCTGCGGCGAGCTTGCTCTTCCCCATCCTGGGTGGCCCGCATCAGCCGCTTGATAGGCACCCTTGATACTACAGCGAAGCTCAAGCGCTGGCAAGTGGGCGAAAGTGGCAGAGTTATGCCAGTGATGAACGGGGCGGGTCTGGCGAACGCCAGGGCCGCAATCGCGGAGCAAACGCAAGAAACGCCACTCGCTCAGGAGTGGCGTTCCGGTGCTCCAACGCTGGTCACTGGCCTCCCAGGCAAGTGAAAGCGGGGAGCATCTCCTCCGCTTAGGCTTGCAGGCTCCCCGGCCGGCTTCTCCCTTTTGAGGGCCGCTCATTGGCGGTTGCTCATGCCGGGTGCCCGGTGGTTGCTCTGGCAGGCTGGCGTTTCCCCCAGCCGCCGGTTCATCACTGGCACCTTAGTTGTAGCAATCCGCGTACCGTTGGAAACTCTAATTGTTTTCAATGACTTAAGTAATGAAAACCGGCCGACTTGTCTCAATTCCGGGAGCCGCGGGGCGAAAATTCTTCAAGAAAACATAGACTCGCGCCGGCTGGATGGCCCGCAGGCGGGGTGATCATCGGCGGGCAGCTAGCGTGGCTCATTGCTGGCAGTTCGGGCAATAGTGAGTTCCTCTGCCGGCCAGCACCATGCGCCGGATGGGAGTTTGGCAGCGGCGGCAGGGCTTGCCGGTGCGCTGGTAGACGTAGTGCTCAAGCTGGAAGAAGCCGGGCTGGCCGTTGGCGTCGACATAGTTGGAGACCGATGAGCCGCCGAGACGGATGGCGTGAGTGAGAACCTGGCGAAGCGCCCGGCGAAGCTGTTCAAGCTCGGCTCGAGTGACCCGGTTGACGCGTCTCTGCGGCCTGATGCCGGCTCGAAAGAGGCTTTCGTCGGCATAGATGTTGCCGACTCCGGCGAGAATGTTCTGGTTAAGCAGAGCTGCCTTGATGGCAAGGCGGCGGCCGCGAAACAACGCGGCAAATTCGCCGGCGCCAATGGTGAGGGGTTCGGCGCCTGGCGCGTGAAACGTGCCGTGCCGGCCCAGGTTGCGGAACTCGAGCCGCCCGAAGCGGCGCGTGTCGACAAAACGCAGTTCGCGGCCGCTGGCCAGGCTGAGACGCGCGTGCGTATGAGGAGCAACTGGCGAATCGGGCGCAGTGACGAGCAGACGTCCCGTCATGCCAAGGTGGACGACCCACTGGGCGTCGGGCGCGGCGGCGAGTGCGTGCTGCGCGGGCTGAGGCGCGCCGAGTTCGAAGACAATATGCTTGCCGGTGCGATGCACGGCCAGAACAGGCCGGCCCGCGAGGCCCTTGGCCTGGCGAGAAGGCGATGTTTTGAAAGGTTGCGGGAGGCTGCTGAACCAAGCTTCAACGATGCGGTCGCCGCGCACGCGATCGTGAACACCGCGCGCGATGGTTTCCACCTCGGGCAGTTCCGGCATCGGTTCATTGTAGAGGATTGCGATTCGCGCGTGGCCCTGCGGCAATCGATCAGAGGGCCAGCGAAGATTTCCGTTCAGGCTCCTGCTCATCCGGGGGCATCTGCAAGCTGCCCCATTTCTCGAGATACACGCCTCCCAGCAGGAGGCCCATGACAAAAACTCCCAGCGACGAATACTCAAGCCAGTTGAGGGTGCGATCTTCCGACGCGGTTTGGTAAATCGTAACGCCGTGAATGCCGCGGGGAACCAGACGATGCGTGACGGGATCGGGCAGCCGAGGCATCGTAGAAAGGTAGTGCGTGGAGATGATCGCAGAGCTGATGAGCCCCGCTAAACCGGGCAACAGAAGCAACAGAGCAAAAAACTTCACCACTGCTAATTGTGCTAGTTGTGCGCGATTCATCTTGTTCGCAGTCTCCGCACAGCGGCCCTCTCCGGCCGGCGGCAGCGGCCAGGAGATGCGGAGACACTCCCCCGCATTAACTGTATGTAAAATCCACAGACGAATCAGCATCACCTAAGTACCTGATTCTCTTGGTTACCGTCGCGAATTACCGGACTTACGCTCGCTCGCGGACTCAAACGGCCGAATCGGCTTGCAACGAGACTCCAAACTGGAGCCGGGAGGCCATCGACCGCACGTGCGCCGGGAGGGGTAGCGCTGCGCTCGAAACACTACACTAAATGCAACCAATGGCCGGGCAAGACAACGTGAACGACACCATCGCCGCCATCTCGACGCCGCCTGGCCGGGGCGGAATTGGGATGGTGCGCCTGAGCGGAACGCAAGCCGCATCAATCGCCACGCAACTTGTGCGCATGCAGCAGCCGCTCGAACATGCCCGCGCGCGCCTGGCCGATGTGCTCGACGGGGATGGCGCCGAAGCCACGCGGATTGACGAGGCGGTGGTTACGTTTTTCGGCGCTCCGCGCTCTTATACGGCCGAAGACCTGGTTGAGATTGCAACGCATGGCTCGCCAGTGGTTTTGGAGCTTCTGCTGCGCCGTGCAATGGAGCAGGGTGCGCGGCTGGCCGAGCCTGGGGAGTTCACACAGCGCGCATTTCTTGCCGGCCGCCTTGACTTGACGCAGGCCGAAGCGGTGCGCGACCTGATTGAAGCGCAGACGCTGACGCAGGCGCGCCAGGCTGCGAGCCAGATGGGCGGCGCGCTCAGCCGGCGGGTTGCACCCGTCAAGCAATCTCTGGTGGATTTGGTGGCGCTGCTTGAAGCGGGCATCGACTTTGCCGAAGACGATGTGGAGGTGACGCCGCAGGAAGAGATTGCACGGCGCATTGAAGAGCTGACACCGGCGCTGGCTGCACTGGTCGCGTCATTCGCGCGCGGCCGCATTGTTCATGATGGATTGACGCTGGCCATTGTGGGCCGACCCAACGTGGGCAAGAGCTCGCTCTTCAACCGCCTGGTGGAGCGCGATCGCGCCATTGTGACCGCGACTCCCGGCACCACGCGCGACCTGGTAACGGAACGCATTTCGCTGGGCGGCATTCCCATTGAGCTGGTTGACACCGCCGGCCTGCGCGAGGGACGCGAGGAAGCCGAGCAGATGGGCATTGCGCGAAGCCGCGAGGCTCTGGCCGACGCGGCGCTTGTGCTGGTGGTTCTGGACGCCACACAGCCGCTCAACGACGAAGAACACCGCTTGCTTGCCGCGGTGGAAGGCCGGCCGGCAATTGTCGCGGTGAACAAGAGCGATTTGCTCGAGAGCGCGGCGGAAAATGCCGGCAAGTGCGCGCCGGGTCTCGACGGCATTCCTGCACTTTCTACTTCTGCACTTACCGGCGATGGCATTCCGGCGTTGCGGGAGCGCATTCTGTCATTGGCTACCGGCGGAGCCGCAGCCGAACCGGGCATGTTGACCAATCTTCGCCAGCACCAGGCCGTGACCACTGCGGTAAGCGCGCTGGCCGACGCCGCCAAGGCCAACGCCGAGGGCATTCCTCACGAGATGATCCTGATCGATCTCTATCGCGCGCTGTGGGCGCTCGACTCTCTCACCGGCCAGACCACGCCCGACGACATTTTGAACCTGATCTTCTCGACGTTTTGTATTGGAAAATAGTGCGGCGGGTCAGCGCGTTCTGGAAACCATCGAAAAATGCGATCGGCCGTAGGCAGTGGCAATCGAGTGCGCAAGGGCGGATCGGAGCTCTGGCCAGAGGCACGTTTGAGGAAGGTTCGGTCGGCCTTAGCGCGCGGCCTGGCGCGAGGTGCTCGTGCCGGGAGTGAAACTCGGGGAGCCGGAATTTCGCTTCTGAAACCATGGAAGGCTGCGATAGCGTTTGCAGCCTTCTTCCACCGAACGCCGCAATGCTTCCAATTGATCTCGATCGAACTTCGATCTGCCTGTGGGCACGTCGCCGCGACCCGGCGCCACTCTCGGCGCTCGCCGGCCGGCGCGATCGGCCGAAAAATCGTCGGCTCTCACAGTCGAGGCGAACAACCGCACGTTGGAGAGGTATGCATTGTCCTGCGTCTCGTGCTGCTCCATCTCCAAAGCCCGCAATGCGTTAAACATCATAGACATGGAGAGAACCTCCGCCCTGATTGTGGCACGGCTCCGGAGGGTTCGATCTGGCACAAAGAGGGCAAGGAGGCGAACGACCTGGGACGTTCGCCGGC
>JASHYS010000191.1 GCA_030042915.1 Acidobacteriaceae bacterium | reverse complement strand
GGCCCGGCGCCGAATCCCTGCGCGCCCACTCCGGCGTGTCCAAAGCGATCGTAGGCCGCGCGCTTATCCGCGTCGCTCAGTACCTGGTAGGCCTCGCTGGCCTGTTTGAACTTTTCTTCTGCCGCTTGATCCCCGGGATTGCGGTCAGGATGGTACTTGAGCGCCTGTTTCCGGTATGCGCTCTTCAATTCCTGATCGGTTGCGTCGCGCGTGACGCCGAGAACCTCGTAGTAATCCGCTTTGCTCACTCTAGTATTAGAACCCATTGTCTCAAAAGCAGCTTTCAGGCGTCAGGTTTGCCCGCTTTCTTTCAGAAGCTTGACACCTGATCACTTGTTCACTCCTTCACTCATTCACTTGCTTGCTGTTGCGCGCCACGCGCACCAGCGCCGGACGCAACAGCCGATCCCGCAGCTTATATCCCCGCCGAACTTCCTCGGCAACGTGGTGGTCAGGAACATCGTCACGGTCCACCGTACCCAGCGCCTCATGGATTCGCGGATCGAAAGCCTCGCCCACCGTGGGCACCGCCTTCACCTGCATTCTCTCGAGTATCTCCTCCATCTGTTTCACGATCAATTGCACACCGGAACGCAACTGCTGCGTCGAGCCGGTCGACTTGAGGGCCAACTCAAAATTGTCCACCACGGGCAGAAACTGCTCGACAACGCTTCCCGTCACAACCTCGCGAAAATCCGCACGCTCCCGCTCCGCGCGTTTGCGCGCATTCTCAAACTCCGCCTGTAGCCGTGCCAGCCGGTCCAGAAGCTGGTCTCGCTCCGCTTTTACCTGTTCCAGCTCCGATTTGCTTACAGTCTCGGTTTCGGCCACGGATTCAGCGCCGCTTTCCAGCTCCTCTTCGGCGGTGGGCGCGGGCAGCTCAGCCGACGGGTCAATCGTCGTTTCCGCACCGCCCGAGGCGCGCTCCTTGCTCAACTCTTCGGTTCCGTGTTTCGCCATGATCCCGTATGATCTCCGAAAGTTATCTGGCAATCCCCATTGCTTTAGATGATCCAGACGGCGCCCGGTTCCAGTATCCACTCTTGCCTTGGCACCCACCGGCCCCGCGGCCGCAGCCGGCTCTGCCTCTGCGTCTATGCCGGTGGAATATCGAGAATACGCCCGGAAAGGCGTGCAATGTAGTTTACGGCCTGGATCATTTCCTGGTACTGGATGCGCGTGGGCGCAATCACCGCCACCGTGCCCAGATTGGCATCTCCCACTCGTGCCGGGGCCCCAATCAGCACCAGATCCTGCATGGCGGGCGAAGCTTCGTCCAGCCCAACCACTACCCGCACCTCCTGCTTCCGCCCATCGACGTACGCGTTCAGCAGCTCCACCAGTCTCTGCTTCGCCTCAAGCGTCAGCAGCATTTGGCGCAGCCTCTCGCGATCCTGTTCTACCCCGATCAGATTTGCCATTCCCTCAACAAAAATGGTCGGCTCGGTGTCGCTCCCGGCCAATGCACCCTTGCGGCACAACTCCTCCACCGAAGTCAGCAACTGGCGATAGGCTTCGCGTTCGGCTTCCACGCGCCGCGTCACTTCCATCCGGATGCGCTCGACAGGCCATCCGCGGAAATTCTCGTTGAGATAATGTCCTGCAGTTTCCAGCTCCACCGGCGTTATGGGATGGTCGAGGGTCAGCACCCGGTCCTGCACCGTTCCCGATTGCGTCACCAACACTGCCAGAACGCGTCCTGTCGAAAGCCGCGAGAAATGAATGTGCTCCAGCACTTGCCCCGCGGTTGAACTGGCCAGCGCCACGCCCAGGCCGCTCGAAATCAGCGCCAGCACGTGGGACGTCCGCTCCAGATACTCATGCGTGCTCACCACGCCGTTGTAGCTCTCTTCAATCTGTCCCCGCCGCGCCTCGCTCAGCTTGGATTCTGCCTCAGCCCCCGTTGTGGTTGTGGCATCCGGTCCCTCTTCGGTCCGGTCGCGCTTCAGAATCTGTTCCACGTAATAACGGAAAGCGGTGGCCGTGGGAACGCGCCCGGCCGAGGTGTGCGGCTGCTCAAGCAACCCAGCTTCGCCCAGCGCCGCCATCACGTTGCGCAGCGTCGCCGAGCTCAAGCCCTCCCGATCGGCGAACGCCCGCGCCAGCGCCTGCGACGCCACCGGTTCGCCAGTGGCAATATACAGGTCGATGATGGCGGTTAACACCAGCCGATCTCGAGGGCTCAGTGGCGCTTCGGGCATCTTCTCTCCAACGCGCAGCCGCTCCTGCCAGCTTTGCAGCGCGCAACGTCTGGCCAAGCAAGTCCTATATTCCCATTGACTTACGCCAGGAAATGAGCGGGAATACTCCTTCTTAAGTGTAGAAAGAGCTTTCTGGCACTGTCAAGGCTCGGTCCGCCAAGGTGCCAAAGGTGACTAACACTGAAGTTTTTCCCCTTTCGCAACCCATCGGCAAATTTGATGGTATCGTGGAACACACTGTCGCTCAGGTCTGCCGGAACCGATCCGAAAACAGAACGATAACAAAAGTAAATATTGAAATCTCTGGAGAGCCACATGAGCAGATTCTTCCGCATTTTCCGTCTTCGCCCGGCCGTCCTCGCAGTCGCAATTTGTGCTCTGATCGCAACAGCGCCGATCGCCCTGGCCAGTTCTTCCAATCCGGTCGACAAGCACGCGCGCAAGATCGAAAAGCGCCTCGCCAAATACAACAAGGGCGCATTTCTTGAGCTCGACCTGCGCAACGACACCGAAGTGATGGGCTCCATCGACGGGCTGTCTGACGCCTCCTTCCGCTTCACTGACTCTGACAACAATAAGACCGAAACCTTTTCGTACGCTGAGGTAGCGCGCGTCAAGAAGGCGACGGAATACATCGGGGCCGGCTCTGAGCCCGGGCATCATGTCCGTCTCTGGGTTCCGGTGGTGGTTGGCGCTGCGGTCGCGGGTGGAGCGATCGCGGCGTATGAGGCCACGCGCTGATCGAAGACCAGCGGCGTTAGTGGAGTTGGACAGTCCGCAACTGCAGAGTGCGAAGCGCGCTTACGGTTATCCCGCGACCTCCTGACGCCTGAAACCTGCGACCTGGACCCTGCCACTCCGGCTGATAGATTTGGAACAGGCCTCCGATGTTCCATCCCACTGAAGATCTTCGTATCCAATGGACCAAGGTCGTTCTTCCTCCCGTGTTTCTTGAGGAAGAGCTTCCCGTTACTGAAGCCGCCTCGGATACGATCTTCAACACTCGCAACGAGATATCCGCCATCCTCAACGGCCGCGACGACCGGCTGATCGTATTGGCCGGACCCTGCTCCATCCACGACCCCAAGGCTGCGCGCGAATACGCCGGCCTGCTCAAATCCGCAATCGACGAATTTGCCCGCGACCTGCGCATCGTCATGCGGGTGTACTTCGAAAAGCCCCGCACTACCATCGGCTGGAAGGGCCTCATCAACGATCCCCACCTTGACGGCAGCTTCAAGATCAACGACGGCCTGCGCCTCGCCCGTCATCTCCTCATCGACCTGGCTGAGATGGGCGTGCCTACGGGAACCGAGTTCCTCGACATGATCTCGCCGCAGTACATCGCCGGCCTGGTCAGTTGGGGCGCCATCGGCGCGCGCACTACAGAAAGCCAGGTGCACCGCCAGCTTGTCTCCGGCGTTTCCTGCCCCGTAGGATTCAAAAACGCAACCTCGGGCGACGCCCAGGTGGCCGTTGACGCGGTGCTCTCAGCCTCCTATTCGCACACCTTCCTGGGCCACACGCACCACGGGCAATCGGCCATTTTCGTCACCAAGGGCAATCCCGACTGCCACATCATCCTGCGCGGCGGCCGCAACTCGGTCAACTACACCGCCGATTGCATAGCCCAGGCCGCGGCGCAGATGCAGAAAGCCGGCATCGCACCCCGCATCATGATCGACTTCAGCCACGCCAATAGCGGCAAAGACTACCGCCGCCAATCGGCCGTTTGCCACGATGTCTCCGCGCAGATTGCTGCCGGAAACCGCCAGATCATCGGCGTCATGATGGAAAGCAATCTCGTCGCCGGCGCGCAGAAACTCGTTCCGGGCCAGCCCCTCGTCTACGGCCAGAGCATCACCGACGGCTGCATCGACTGGAATGAGACGCAACCGCTTCTGGCGGAACTCGCGGCCGCCGTCCGCGCCCGGCGCA
>JASHYS010000190.1 GCA_030042915.1 Acidobacteriaceae bacterium | reverse complement strand
AGCTTTTCTTTGAGCTTGGCTTCGAAGGCGGGCGTGACGGCGTGCTCGAGGCGCTCGGCCTCCTCGTGAATTTCGTGCCACCCCATGCCGAAGATTTCGCTCAGCATGCGCTCGATGAGGTGATGGCGCAGCGCGGTGCGGTAGGCGGTCTCGCGGCCGGCGGCGGTGAGGCGGACGATGCCGTCGTCGCCGACCTTGACGAGGCCATTGCGCTTGAGCCTTTTGAGCGCCATAGTGACGGCGGGCGCCGAAACCTCAAGCCAATGCGCGAGCGTGGCCGGGATGACCTGGCGGCCTTCGGCCTCGGCCTCGAGAATGGCCTTGAGGTAGTTCTCCTTCGAAACCTGAATGGAGTCTTTCATGGCAGTCGCGCGGAGGGGCGCTCAATTCTTTACGGTGACCTTGGGCTCGACGGAGAGGCCCGGCCGCAGTTCGTGATGGGGATCTTCGTTGGCAAGGTTGGTGAAGTCGATGCGCACGGGCACGCGCTGGACTACTTTGACGTAGTTGCCGGTGGCGTTCTCGGGCGGGAACAGAGAGAGCACAGAGCCGGTGGCGCCGCCGATCTGCGTGACGCGGCCGCTGTAGTCCTTATCTGTCGAATCCACGTGAATCTTGACGGCTTCGCCGGCGCGCATGTGGAGCAGTTGCGTCTCCTTGAAGTTGGCGGTGATCCAGAGATCCTGAAGCGAAACCAGAGTGAGCAGATTCTGGCCCGCCGATACGTTCTGGTCGATCTCAACGCTTTTGCGGGTGATGATGCCATCGGCCGGGGCGACGATCTTGCAATAGCCAAGGTTGAGCCTGGCCTGGTCGAGCTGCGCCTGCGCCTGCTGGACTTGCGCCTCGGCCTGCTTGGCCCTGGCATCCTGCGCCAGCACCTGCTGGGGCGCGGTCTCAGCGTATTTCAACGCGGCTTGCGCCTGCGTCTCGCGATCATGGGCTACGCGGACCGCGTCTTCGGCGGCCTGCTGTCCGGCGAGGGCATTGGCGAGAGCGGCCTTGGATGCATCGGCTGCTGCAACGGCGGCATCGAACTGCTGCTTGCTGATCACATCTTTTTCGACAAGCGGCTTGTAGCGGTCAAGGTCAGACTGGGCTTTGAAGTTGTTGGCCTGAGCCTGCGCCACGGTGGCCCGCGCCGCGTCGAGTTGCTGCTCAGCCTGGGCTACGGTGGCATGCGCCCCGCTGACGTCGGCGGTAGCCGAGCGCAGATTGCTGCCGGTGTTGATGGTGATGATGGGGACGTTCACGCGTGCCGCCGCAGCATTGGCTTTGGCGCTGGCCAGCGCGGCCTCGGCATTCTCGACCGCAACCTGGTAATCGCGCGGGTCCAGCTCGGCAATGGCATCGCCGGCTTTCACCACCTGGTTCTCTTCCACGTCGACATTCAACACCTGACCGGCGACGCGCGAGCTGACCTGGATGAGGTGGCCGTTGACCTGCGCATCGTCGGTGTTTTCGCTGAAGGTGGAGCGCCACCAAAAGCCGAGCGCTATCAGCACCGCCACCAGGATGGCGATGATAAGGATGCCTCTGCGGCGCGGACGGGGCGGCGCTTCGATCTCAGTCTCCGGGGCTGAATTGTGTTCCGGCTGCGGGGATGGAGTTGGATTTGGGTCCGCCACGTCACTTCCCTCCTAGATACTTCTTGTAGTCCTGCCCGTCTCCGAGTGCGCGCGCCAGGCTGAGCTTGGCGACGTTATGCCGGTAAAGGCTGACCACATATTGGCCGTCGGCCTGCGCGACCGACTGCTGGGCCTGGCTGACGGCCAGATTGTCGCTCACGCCGTTGGCGTAACGCTCCTGCGCTTCTTTGAGAGCTTCGTTGGCCAGCTCCATGCTGGACTGCGCAACGTCGACCTGCTTCTGCGCCGACGCAATGTCGAGGAGGGCGTCGCGCACGTCGGCTTCGACCTGTGCCTGCTTGTCGCTCAGTTGCGCCTGCGCGCTATCGAGCTGCGCCTGGGCCTGCTGGGCCTCGCCGCGCAGCGCAAATTCAGAAAAGATGGGCACACTCAGCGTCCCAGTTGCATCCACGGTACCGTGCGAGTGCGCGAGAGTGGTGCCGATATCGCCGTAGTCGGCATCTGCCTCCAACGTGGGGAAGCGCGCGGCAGTGGCCGCCTTGCGCTGTTCGGCTGCTGCCGCGGTCTGTTCGACCATCGCCGCCAGGTCCTTGCGATTAGCCTTGGCCGCTTCGATGAGTTTTTCTGCGTCCATCTGGTCAAACGGCGCGTAGGGCGCCTTGTCGCTCAAATTGAAACTTTGCGCCAAAGGCAGCCCGATGGTCCGCGCCAGCGCGAGCTTGTCCTTCTCCAACGAGCTTTGTGCCGCGATGAGCTGTTGCTGGAGCGACTGGTAATCGACGCGTGCGCGCAGCTCGTCAAGCAGAGGCGCCGTTCCCGCCTGGTGATTGTCAACGGCCTGGTCGAGCGAAATCCTGGCGGTGTCAACCTGCGCCTGCACGCTGCGCACCTGGGTTTCGTCGGCCAGCACCAACAGGTAGGCGTTGCCCACGGTGAGCACGACGAGGTCGCGCGCGTCCTGCGCGGACAGCTGCGCCCCGGAAAAATTATGCCGCGCCGCCAGGTAATTACGCAGTGAGGAAACATTGACCGCCGACCAGGTGAGCGAGGCGCGAACGTCTTCATATTGAAACGGCCCGATGATCTTGGGAAATCCCGGAATGCGCAAACCTTCGGCGGGCAAATCGACCTGCGAGACCACATCCTTGGCGTTGAAGTCGATGGAGGGCAGCAGCGTTTGCAGCTCGCTCATGCGCTCAGCGCGAGCTCCTGTGGCCACGTTGCCGCTGAGGATGATTCCGAGGTTGGTCTGGAGGCCGCGCTGCATGGCGTCGTCAAGCGAGATATCGATGGTCTGGGCCGAGGCTTGACCCCTGGTGACGCTGCCGTTGAAATTGGCCGACGTGGGAGCCGATGGCGCGGGTGGTGGCGGCGTCTGCGCGCGCGCAGCCCCGCAGGCCAGGCTGGCAAAACCCAACACGAACCCGGCGACCAACGGACGAATTGTAGTTTTGCAGGAATGTTTCGGCAATTTCAACCTTGCTCAAGTGGCGGTGAAAGAAGTCTCAAGTGGGCCAAACTGGCTGTACCACTTATGGATGCGGAAAACCCCGGCGCGGTTCTTTATTGTAGTTTATCGGATGGCGTTGGCGGCTGCCTTGGCGTGCCGGACCGGCGCGACGAGCAATGGGCTCAGGCCTCGCAGACGGCGCCGGGTAGCGATCCACAGAAACGGTGCGAGGCTTTCAACTTTTCGCTTGTCATTCACATTCCTTCCCGCTCCCATCCTGTATTCAGAATTGGAATGGCGGCGCCGGCCATTCGGGAGGCCCCGTGCACGGAACAGGGTGGGGAATGTAGACTTCCAACACGGCTAAAAAGACAGGCATATGGCCAGGAATTCACCGAAAATCAAGCTTTTCAACGGCCGCGACTACTCCTGGATGCAGTTCAATCGCCGTGTGCTTGAAGAAGCGGAGGACACGGCCAATCCGCTGCTGGAGCGCGTGAAGTTTCTGGCCATCACGGGGTCGAACCTGGATGAATATGTGGAAGTGCGCCAGGCCGGTCTGATGCAGCGGATTGAAGACGGTTATCGCGAGCCCGGTTACGACAGCTTGCGTCCGGAAGAATCGCTCACCGTGCTCACCGCCGAGATTCACAACTTTGTGGCCGCCCAGTACCACTGCTGGAACAAGCAACTGTTGCCCGAGCTGCGCAAGCAGGGAGTTCGCTTGCTGGACTGGGACGAATTGAGCGACGACGCCCGCGAATTTGCCCGTGGCTATTTTCAGCGCGAAGTGGATCCGCTTCTGACGCCCATCTCCATCGATCCCGCCCATCCCTTCCCGCGCGTGCTGAACAAGGCGCTTTGCCTGGCGCTGCTGCTGCGCGCCAAGCGGCGCAGCTCCGGCCCGCAGGTGCTGGGGGTGGTGACGGTGCCGCGCGCTTTGCCGCGCTTTGTCCGGCTGCCTGCGAGCGACGGCAACCACGATTACCTGCTGCTGCAGGACCTGATCGAGAAGCATCTGGCCGGCATGTACCGCGGCTACGAGGTGCTGGCGTCCACTTCGTTCCGCGTCACGCGCAACTCCAACCTCTATTTCGAGGAGGAAGAAGCGCGCTCACTGCTGGAAACCATCCGCGTGGAGCTGC
>JASHYS010000189.1 GCA_030042915.1 Acidobacteriaceae bacterium | reverse complement strand
GGTCGAACCGTTGGTCGCAAGCAGCGGAACCGCAGAAACTTCGGAAACAGCGTCCTCAACGCAACGGGCGGCAGCGGCGCTCCAGGCGAATGGATACCCAGCCGCGGCGGCAATTGCGCCTGCGGAGTTGCCGGCACGCTCTGCGCACGGATTGGTGCTGTGGTCGTTTCTGCTGGGCGGTGCGCTGGCGGCAGCAGCCGCGCTGGCCTGGTACTGGCTCGCGCAGGGGCACGCCGTGCTTTCCTACAGCAGCCAGGAGCCGGTGCTGGTAGCCGATTTCGAAAATCAGACCGGCGACCCGCGTTTCGACAAAGCCCTCGAGACAGCCCTAACAGTGAGCCTGGGACAGTCGCGGTATGTGAACGTCTATTCCCGGCTGCAGACGGCCAATGAGCTGCGCATGATGGACCGCAAGGACGACGATCTCGTGACGCCGGCTGTGGGCCGCGAGATTTGTCAGCGTGAGAACATTCCTGCGCTGATTGTGCCCGCCATCACCCGCGCCGGCCGCAACTACACGCTCACCGCGCAGCTCTTCAATCCATCCACGGGCGAGGTGCTGCGCTCGTATTCTGAGCCGGCATCCGGCGAAGACAATATTCTTCCTGCGCTCGACACCATCTCCGCCGACATCCGCAAGGACCTGGGAGAATCCCGCTACGACATTCACAAATCGCAGCGGCCGCTACCGCAGGTGACCACCGCCTCGCTCGCGGCGTTGCAGGAGTATGCTGACGGCGCAGCAATGTTTGGCCGCGGCCAGGCCGACAAAGCGGTGCCCATGTACAAGGCCGCCATCGCGGCCGATCCCGGTTTCGCCATGGCACACGCAGCGCTGGGCTACGCCTATTACAGCTTCTACATTCACGAGCCCAAACTTGGCGAGCAGGAGTATCGAGCGGCGCTGGCCCTGGAGAGCCGAACCACCGACCGCGAGCACGCCTATATCGAGGCGCGCTACGCAGAGAGCACCGGCAGGGTCTCTGACGCGGTCGATTTATACCGCGCCTTCCTGGAGCATTGGCCCGGCGATTACGACGCACGATTTTTCCTTGCCCGCGTGCTGCGCATGAATGGCCGCGCCGCCGAGTCGATCCCCGTGTACCAGCGCCTGATTCAGGCCAGCCCCGACGATTCCGGTGATTATGTCGAGCTGGCCACCGCCTATCAGGCGCTGAACCAGTTTCCACAATCCATCCAGGCCTATGAGAAAGCTTTTGCTCTCGATCCCCATCGGCTCGAGGATGTCGAGGTCAATAAGGAATACGGAATTGCCCTGGTCGACAATGGGCAGGATGACAAGGCCGAGCAGGTGTATTCGCGCCTGCTGGCCGATCCTGCCACCTACGCCAATGGCGAGCGCTGGCTGGCGTTTCTTGATCTTTACCACGGGCGCTATGCAAGCGCGCAGCAGCACCTTCAGCTCGCCCTTGCCAAATCACTCGATCCATTCTCGGTGGCGCGAATCCATTACATGCTGGCGGTTGTGGCCGCAGGCCAGGGAAACCGGCCGCAGCAGATTGCCGAGCTTGACCGCGCGGCTGCAGGCCTGAGTGCAATTGGCCCCAAGATTCTTTACGGGGCCCTGCTGGGCCAGGCCTATGCGCGTGCCGGCGAGGCGGCAAAAGCCAAGAAGATCCTTGCCCAGATTGCTCCGCTGGTGAATGCGCGCGTAGAAGAGCAGGTGGCGTATAGCGAGATGCTGAAGGCAGAAGTTGCCGCGGCATCAGGAGATTTCGCCGCCGCTGCACAGTTCATGAAGCCGCCGCCGCCGGGCGGCTCGAATGCAGCTGCCGTGGTTACCCGCGAGTCGCTCGCCCATATTTACCAGGCGGCGGGGAAACGCGACCAGGCAGTTGCGTGGTATCTGCAGTTCCTGAACCAGGGCAATGCGCACGCGTTCGGCTGGGAGCCGCAGCAGCAGATATTCGAGGCCTATTACGCGCTCGCTCTGGATTACCAGTCGGCCGGCGATCGCGCCGCCGCGCTGAGCATGTTGAACAACCTGCTCGGCCGATGGAAGGGCGCCGATGGCCGCCTGCCGCTGCTGCGGCAAGCCCACCTTCTTCAGGACCAGCTGCAAGCTGCGCATTGAAGCTTCGCCGCAGTTTGAGCCTGATGCATCATTTCCTATCCGCCTCGCAGAAAGCCCGTTAACACGTGCATCCTGTGTCTCAGTCCATATTGAGGTTGTGCCATGAAATCATTGCGCAAAATCGATTTTGCGGATAAGCTTGGCTAACCGGCCCTTTTTCAATCACATTGGGGGAGAGAAGATGAGCTCGCTGACGCCGGCTCTTCAGCCCGAAACGCGTGCAGCGAAGATCGTCGCCTCCCTGGTCATTCTCTCCGCCTTCACTTTGGGTTTCCTCATCCTCAATTTGCGCGCCGGCTCGGCGCAAAGCCAGCGGCGCTTCTCGCTCGACCTGCGCAGCGCAGACTTCGCCGATCAGGGAGCGATTCCGCGAGGGTTTACCTGCGACGGGGCTGGAATTTCTCCCGGCCTGGAATGGTCGGCAGCACCGGCAGGGACCAGGAGCTTTGCCATCGTAATGGACGATCCCGATGCCCCCTTCGATTTCACCCACTGGCTGGTCTACAATCTTCCGGCCGAGGCGCGCGGACTGTCTGAAAATGCTTCAGGGCATCGCGCCCTGCCGCAGGGATCGATGGAGGGGGCGAACAGTTACGGCAGCTCCGGTTACGCCGGCCCATGCCCGCCCGCAAGAGAGCTTCACCATTACTATTTCAGGCTCTACGCCCTCGATATCCGCCTGAACCTGCCTCAGGGTGCCACAAGAGAACAAGTCGATTCCGCAACCGCTCACCATATCGTCGCTCAGGGCCAGACGATTGGGGTCTATCGGCGCTCCAGCCATTAAAACAGGCTCCCAGTGAGGCCCGCGAGGCTTGGTTGCGAATGGGCGGTCCGTTCGCTTCTCTCCCCCTTTTGTGTCAGATCGAGTTTCCGCGACTCGTGAAACAATCAGGCCCAGTGTCAGATCGCGAAGACGCATCAGGAGGTTGAGTCAAGATGGATCGAGAGCAGATGGTAGAAGCATTGCGGCGTCAGATAGACGAAGATTACAGGCTGGATATTGCAGCCCTTGAGCGGCTTCGGGGGCGGCACAACAGCGACGCGAGCGCCACTTTCAGCAGCGCGCCCAGCACCAGCGCTCCTGCCTATGCCGCGCCGGGCAGCAACGTCTATTCCGCGCCGAGCAGCAGCAGCTACTCCGCGCCGAGCAGCGCTCCAGGCAACGCTTATGCGATGCCGAGCAAGTGGTCAGAAGAGTCCGAATCGCGCGTGGAGCCGGCCAGTCCGGCGTCTGCCCCGGCAGACGACCAAAGGGATCAGCATCTGGTCGGTTCGCTCCGCACCATGTTCACCTCCGGCCGCAAGTAGCTCGCCGATCAGACGCATCTCAGCACCGCAGACGGCCGGCGTGTCCTCAAGACATGTCGGCCGTGTCTCTTTAAATGTCGATGCGGTAAATAACAAACTGTTACGCGCCCCTAGACCTCTCGTTCTCTCCTGACAACCTGCACGCAAGCGGCCGGAGTCGAATGGTTCCCGGCCGCCCATCCGTTGTTTTTTCCTCTCAATCGGACGACTTCCGAATTGCCGGCACCCCGGCCTCTTTGTGCGTCAGCTTTCGAGCTGGTGTGCAGCGGGTCCTCTATTTTTAGCCCGCATCTAACTCCTCAACTGGCCGGCGGCGGCAAGCGAAAATACAGCCTCCGGCCGCTCGCCTTGATTTGATCTACCTTGGCCACAGTGATTTACCTTTAGGTTTGGCGCAGAGCAGCGAAGACCAGGCCACCCAGCGGGCACAAGTCACCACTGGGCACCCCGACCGCCGCCAGGGGATCAAGAAGACGGGGAATTGAGAGAGATCGGAATGACCGCGGAGTTTGGCTCTTGACGATGGAATTCCACATTTCGCGCAAAGCGCGAGAGCGTTACCGGTTCGCCGAATCGCTGTTTTCCTACGCAGGAAACGTGATCCTGGCCAATATGGCCGCGTGCCGCGAGTTCGCGCACCGCATGAACCAGGTGCGCGACGTGGAAAAGCATCCTGAGCAGGCCGTCCACGCCGGCCAGCTGTTTGCCATGGGGCTCATCGACGAAGCCAGCCACGTGGTCATGGCGCGCTATCGGGAGCAGTTCGACCCTCAGGTGATGACCGCGGCTCTGGAGTGGTTCGGGGCGCAGGTGGGTACCGGCAACCTGGACAAGCTGCTGCTGACGTTTGTCGAGCATTTTCCCGGGCAAAGTGTGATGCGCGGCGAGCAAACGCCGGCGCAGTGGCTGGCCGGGTCCACCGGCGGAATGCCGCATCGCGCCGCGGCGCTTGAAGAACTGCTCCTGCTGTGGACGGCCAATCGCAACGAGGCGTTCAAGCCGTTTGAGGAGCTTTTCGATGATCGGCCGCTTGCCGAAAGAACCGTATACCGCCAGGTGACGGCGCAAATGCCCCAATATTTCGCCACGCGCCCGCTTGTCCCGCTTCCGGGCGCCAAG
>JASHYS010000188.1 GCA_030042915.1 Acidobacteriaceae bacterium | reverse complement strand
GTAGTTTACGTTGTTGACGACGAGAAGGTGATTGCGGAGACGCTCGCCATGATTCTGAGGCAGGCAGGGTTTACTGCTTTCGCCTTTGCCGACCCCAAACAGGCTCTGGCCGCGGCGGAATCCAATTCGCCGCCCGATTTGCTGATTTCGGACGTGGCCATGCCGGGAATGTCCGGGATCGAACTGGCCATCGCATTCGAGGAAACTTATCCGGAGTGCAAGGTTCTGCTTTTTTCAGGGCAAGCCACTACTGCCAATCTTCTGGAGATCGCTCGGAGTCAAGGACACGACTTCGAGGTCCTGTCAAAACCCGTTCATCCGGCCGACCTGCTGGCCCGGGTTCGCGATTATCGCCTGTCCGATGAAAAGGAGCAATCGCGTGCTCGCGGACTTGCAAATCGTAATTAGCGCCTTCGAACGGGCCGCACAAATCATCATTGAAAGAACGAGGCGCCTTCCGGGGACGCATGTCTTGAAATGTGCGTAAACGGCAGGATCGCAAGCGAGGCGAGCGGCTTTCCGGCCCGAGCATAAACTTACCTCATGTCGGCCTTTGTTCTGTTGGCTTCGCCGTGGTGGGTGAACCTGCTCTTTCTTGTTCCTGGGCTTCCCTTTTGCTTGTCGAAGAAGAAGATCATCATTGCCAAAAAGCGGCTTGTGGTTGCCGCTCTTTTCGGGATTGCATTTGGGTTTGTTGAGGCGGCGGCAGTGGTCTACCTGAGAGCTGCCACGGGACTATTGCCTGGCTCCACAGCGAAAGTCGTCGTTGCCCTTCCTGAGAATCTGCTAAAGATCGAGTGCTCGAGAGAAGTTGCGACACTCGTCATGCTCAGCGGGATTTCATGGCTGTCCGGTCAAAACGCGCATGAGCGAATTGCGGCATTTTTGTGGACCTTCGCGTTCTGGGACTTCTTCTACTATGTGTGGCTTCGCGTTACTATCGGCTGGCCGGGCTCGTTGCTCGACACCGACGTCCTCTTCCTGATCCCCCGTCCCTGGATCGCACAAGTTTGGTTCCCGCTGTTGATCAGCTTCCTCACTGCTCTAGCGGCTTGGTTTCACAGCTCCAAAATGGGATCAGTGGGCCGCAGCAGTCCAGTGCTGAAAAAAGCGTGAATACAAGAATTTTCGCCGTAGACATCGAGCGCCATGCGTGGCGGGCTCTGATTTAAAGTAGAAAAAGAACACCGCGACGGCTGATTGAACATGTCAATGACCATCGAAGCAGACTCGGTGGTCTTTCTTGCCCGGCATCGAGCCTGAAGACCGTGAAAGGAATTGCGTATGTACAAGATCGTATTGCTTCGGCATGGAGAAAGTGTCTGGAACAAGGAGAACCTTTTTACCGGATGGACCGACATTGATCTTTCAGTAAAGGGCCTGGAAGAGGCCAAGGAAGCGGGCATCACGCTGAAGCAACAGGGCTATGCTTTTGACCTGGTGTTCACCTCGGTGTTGAAGCGCGCCATTCGCACCGCCTGGATCGCCCTGGACGAGATGGATCTGATGTGGATTCCCTTGCGTCACGATTGGCGGCTGAACGAGAGGCATTACGGGGCTCTGCAAGGATTGAACAAGGCGCAGACCGCTGAAAAATATGGCGATCAGCAAGTGAAACTCTGGCGCCGCAGCTACGATATTCGCCCGCCGGCACTCACTGAATCGGATCCGCGTTATCCGGGGAACGATCCCCACTACAAGCAACTAACCAAGCAGCAGCTTCCCTTGACGGAGTGCCTGAAGGACACTGTGGAACGCGTTCTGCCCTGCTGGCACGAACTGATTGCTCCCAGTATCCGTTCAGGCAAAAAGATCCTCATCGCGGCCCACGGTAACAGCCTTCGCGCGCTGGTGAAATTCCTTCAAGATATTCCGGACCAGGAGATTGTCGATCTGAACATCCCTACTGGAGTGCCACTGGTGGAGGAACTGGATGACAATCTGAAATCGGTGCATCACTATTATCTCGGCGAGCCCGCACGCATTGAGGCCGCAATTCACGGAGCTGCAAGTACGGGAAAGTCCCGCTGATCATTCAGCTCGAGTATTGCCGGGTAAGTGGGTTGCCGACAGGGCACGTGCCGGCGTTCTGAAATCCAGGGGCGGGAGGCTCGCTCCAACTCACTCGTCGCGCAGCAGAATCAGTGGGTCCACGGCCAATGCACGGCGTGCTGGGATCCACGACGCCATCAGGCCGAGAAGCAGCATAGTCAGGGTCACTCCGCCCAGCACCAGAGGATCTTTGGGCGTGGCCTGGTAAACGATGGACGACAACACGCGCGTTCCCAGAACTCCCAACACCACCCCCGCGGCTGAGCCGGCGAGCAACAATCGAAAAGCCCGGCCCAGCGCAGTAAGCAGGATTTCTCGTTGCCCCGCACCCAGGGCCACGCGAATGCCAAGCTCGCGCAGGCGCTTGCTGACTACGTAAGAAGCCATGCCGAAGACTCCCGTCACCGCCAGCATGGCGCCGAGCAGCCCGAGCACGCCCAAGGCCACCGTCGCCACGCGCGAAGCGAACAGCGCAGAATCCATCTCCTGGGTCCAGGGACGGACGACGAGGGGCAGACTGGAATCCAACCCGTGCAGTGTGCGGTTGAGGTCCTGCGTCATTTCCTGCGGATCGCGCTTCGACCGGACCACGAGGAAAGTGTCGCTCTCAGTATGCTGCAGGAACGAGAAGAACATCGCGGGCTGCTGGTCCTCGGTCATGGTGCGGTACTTGCCGTCTTCCACCACGCCGACGACTTCCGCGCGGCTTCCACCCCAGAACTTGAAATGGCCGCCGATGGCTTTTTCGACCGACCCAAAAACCTTCACTGCGAAGGTGCGGTTGATTAGGGCCACTGTCGGCGCCTTCTTATCGTCGTCGAACCTTACGTCTCGGCCCGCCAGCAACCGCGTGCCCGCCGCTTCAAGATATCCAGGTGAGATGTCATAGTTCATGGCGTCTGCAGCGGAGTTGGTGGGACGATAGTCGGTTGTGGTGTCGGCAAAAACATTGGAGTCGCCACCGCCCAGACTTAATGGGACGGTGGTCGTACTGCCAACTGCGGTTACGCCCGGCATGGCCGCAACAACGTCGATCATGCGGCGCTGCATCTGGGGAACGGCGTCGCCGGAATACCCTGCCATGTGGAGGTCAGTGTCGACCAGCATTACGTTTTGCGGAACGAATCCGTAGTTGCCGCTGAGCGAGCGTCCCAGCCCGCGCACCGCAACCAGCGACGAAGTGACCAGAACGGCACAGATGGCAATTTGAATTACCAGCAATAAGTCGCGGAGCGCAAACCTCTTCATGGCACCGGTGCCGGCTGATCCAGTGCGAATGATCTGCCACGGGTCAGAGCGCATGACCTGGCCGACCGGCATGATGCCGAAAAGCAGTCCGCTTGCGAGCGCCAGCAGCAGCGCCACAGCATAAGTGCGAACGTCGGGATTCACCGGCACATTGATGGGCACGCTGGCGATTGGATTCCATGCGCTGACGAAATGCAGGATGACGATGCCGCCGGCGAGCCCGATGACTCCTCCCACACTCGACACCAGCAACGCTTCGGTGAGCAATTGGCGGAGGATGGTGGCGCGGCGAGAGCCCAATGCCAGGCGCACCGCCACTTCTTTGGCGCGGTCGGCCGCGCGCGCCGCGAACAAACTACCGAGGTTAGCGCACGCCGCCAGCAGGATGAGCCCGGCGAGCAGCATTAACCCGGCCATGAAAGCCTTCGCCGGTCCGCCCAGCATGTCTCCGACAAGACCGGGGCGGGCCAGGCTGAATTTGATTCCCGCATCGTCAGCGGGATAGGTCTTTGCCAGCCAGGCGCCGATCGCGTTGAGATCGGCCGTGGCCTCCCCCGGCGTGACTCCCGGCTTGAGGCGCCCGATGACCCAGGGCGAGTGATCGCCGCGATATTGCAGATTGTTGTCGCCCTGCACCGTGGGTTCCTCGACCTGTGGAATCCACATCGCGGGCGCAAAGAAGAGTTCTGTGCCACGGAAACCCGGAGGGGCGACGCCGATGATCGTAAACGGATGCTTGTTGATGTCGACATTGCGGCCGATCACAGCCGGGTCCTGACGAAAATGACCGTGCCAGTAGGCATAGCTCAGAACCACGTAAGGAGCGCTGTTGATGCCCTTCTCGTCGGCTGCATGAAAAAATCGGCCGAGGTAGGGCTGAATGCCGAGAGCGTCGAAGTAATTGCCGCTGGCCAGGTAGGGCCATGCGGTGGAAGGATTGCCGCCGGTATCTACGCCCACTGCACCGATGATCCAATACGAGACCAGGCTCTCGAAGGTGCGGTTGCGGTCGCGCAGGTCGACGTAATCGAGATAAGACTGCGACGGCGACGCGCCGGGGTCCCACGCGCGCTGCACCATGTAGAGGTTTTCTGCGCCGGGGACATTGATCGGCCGCAGCACCAGCGCGTTCAGAACGCTGAACACCACGGCATTCGCGCCGATCCCCAGCGCGAGGGTGACGACGGCCGTGATGGCGAAGCCGGGGGACTTGCGCAATTGCCGGAAAGCAAACTTCAGGTCGCTGAGCATTTGGTGTAGCGCCTTTCAGAGCTCTCATCACACACACGAAGCACGCTGGGCAACGGTTAACAGGGATAGCGCGCCGTGCGTTGAGCCTGTTACGCAAGCCGCGTGCGCGCAGTTCCCGACGCCCTCAGGCCTGCGATGGACTGTCCGAAATCGAACAGTTGCCGGACGGAATCGGTCAACTTCTTCGGTTCTTAACGGCGATGCGATCATGCCAAGCTTTTTATTTTCAATGCATCAGCGCTGAGTCGATTTGGCGAGCGGTTTGCTCCCAGTTTTGGCGATGGATATCGCCCGCCCTGATATTAAGAAGAAGAAGATGCGCCGGACGCTGCTCTGGTCTGGCGCAGCAGTGGTAGCCGTGGCCGTCCTTGCAGTGGTCGTCATGCGCCTGAAGCCGGCCGCGCCGGAAGTGGATCGTTCCACCATCTGGACCGACACAGTGAAGCGCGGCCCGCTGGTGCGCCAGGTGCGCTCTTCAACCGGCGTGCTGGCCCCGCGCGAAGATTCGATCGAACTGATCCCGGCGCAGACCGACGCCACCGTGGTGCGCATTCGCATCCTGCCCGGAGCCCAGGTCACGCCCGACACGGTGATTATGGATCTGACCGACCCGCAGCTCGAACAGGAACTGCTCAACGCGCGGCTGGCGCTTAAAGCGGCTCAAGCCGACTACAAGAGCCTGCAGGCGCAGCTTGACAGCACTTTGATGGACAAGAAGACCGCCGCGGCGGAAGTGAATGCCAACTACACCCAGGACCAGTTGCAGGCCCAGACCGACAAGGCGCTTTACGATCTGGGAGTGATCTCCGGCCTGGCCTACCAGAAGTCGAAGAGCACGGCCGACCAGTTGACGACGCAGCAACAGCTCAGCCAGCAGCAGCTCGATGTCAATCAGAAGGCGATCGAAGTGCAGCTCGCCTCGCAGCAAACCAAGATTGATCAGGCCCATGCATTGCTCGATTTATACGAGAAGCAGGCGCAGGCGCTGCAGGTGCGCTCCACCATCGCCGGGACGCTGGCGCCATTGGCCACCCCTGTGCAGGTAGGCGAACACGTGACCGTGGGCACGAGCGTGGCCGAGGTCATCCAGCGCGACAAGCTGAAGGCTGCCCTGCAGATTGCCGAGACGCAGGCACGCGACATCCAGCTTGGCCAACCGGCCACGATCGACACGCATAATGGAGTGATTCCCGGCCATGTGACGCGGATCGACCCCTCGGTAGTGAACGGAACGCGCACCGTAGACGTAGAACTGGATGGGCCGTTGCCGCCGGGTGCGGTTCCGCAGTTGAGCGTCGACGGCACCATCGACCTGGAGCGCATGCAAGATGTGCTTTACGTGGGCAGGCCGGCGCTTGGCAACGAGGACTCCACACTGAGCCTATTCAAGGTCGATCCCGACGGCAAGGGAGCGACGCGCGTTTCGGTCAAGGTTGGCCGCGCTTCAGTGAACGAGATTCAAGTGATCGCGGGCTTGAGGGAAGGCGACACAGTGATCCTTTCCGACATGTCGCGCTGGGACAACGTGGATCGCATACGGCTGGACTAGGAGTGGGGCAAGTTCGCAATTCACGGCGTGGACTGCGGATGGAGGGCGACGAACCACGAACTACCGGCTGAGAGCTTTGAACCAGGAACTGTGAACCAGGAACTGCGAATTTCAGGAGA
The DNA here is from genome assembly GCA_030042915.1 of Acidobacteriaceae bacterium. Next base: position 19,324 of record JASHYS010000188.1, on the reverse strand, counting down.
AGGCAATGGCATCGAATGGAACTCTGATTGAGATTGAAGATCTCACCAAGGTTTTTTACACCGACGAGGTGGAGACGCACGCGCTCTCCGGCATTCACCTGACCATCGAACGGGGCGAGTATGTGGCTATGTCGGGCCCGTCGGGGTGCGGCAAGTCCACTCTGCTTTCGATTCTCGGTCTGCTCGATACACCTACCGGCGGCCGCTATCAATTGAACGGCAAGCCGGTGGAGAACCTAAGCTTCAGCGACCGCTCGCGGATCCGCAACCAGGAGATCGGGTTCATATTTCAGAGCTTCAACCTGATCGGCGATCTCACCGTTGAGGAAAACGTCGAATTGCCGCTCACTTACCGCGCCGGAATGCCTTCGGCGGAGCGCAAAAGGCGGGTGAAGGAAGCGCTGGAGAGGGTGAACATGGCCCACCGCATGAGGCACTATCCGGCGCAACTCTCCGGCGGCCAGCAGCAGCGTGTGGCCGTGGCCCGCGCGCTGGCGGGTTCGCCTTCGATCTTGCTGGCCGACGAGCCCACCGGCAACCTGGACTCGAAGAATGGCGAGGCGGTAATGCGCCTCCTCGGCGATCTGCACCGCGAAGGCTCGACCATCTGCATGGTGACGCACGATCCGCGCTTTGCGCGCCACGCCGAGCGTGAGCTGCATCTGTTTGACGGCAAGGTAGTGAGCGAGCAGGAGATGAAGAAGCTCGAGCAAGAGGCAGAGGCGGAATCATGATGCTCCGCGATCTGCGCTACGCGCTGCGCCAGCTGCGGCGGACACCGGGGTTTACGCTCACGGTGACCATCACTCTGGCGCTCAGCGTGGGCATTGCTACGGCGGTATTCTGCGTCATCGATAACGTGATTCTGCGCCCGTTGCCCTACGCGCATCCCGAACGGATCGTCGATCTTCAAAGCCAAAGCCGCAGCAACTACATCCAGCCGCCGTCATGGCCAAGCTACCAGGATGAACGCGCGCAGGCACACGACTTCTCCGCGCTGGCGGGCTACACCAACTACGACTTCGTCTCCATCCTGACGCCATCGAACGGCCCGGTCGAGTTTGCTGAGGTGCGCGGCACAGATAACTTTTTCCAGGTTTTCAACGTGCAGCCGCTGCTGGGCCGCACGTTTCTGCCCGGCGAGGATCAGGAGGGCAGGAACAACATCCTTGTGCTGAGCTACGAGGTATGGAAAAACTACTTCGCCGGCGATCCCGACATTATCAACAAACCTGTGACGGCGGATGGCCGCACCTACACCGTGGTTGGGGTGATGCCGGCCGGTTTCCGTTTTCCGCTAAGCACGCACAACGGCGTGTACACGCCCATTCATCTCGACCAGTGGTGGATGAAGGGCCGCGGCAACCACTGGCTGCAAACCGTCGCTCGTCTCAAGCCGGGCGTGACCCTCGAGCAGGCGCAGGCTGACTTGTCACATGTATTCGGTGACCTTGGCCGCGCCTATGCTGACACCGACCAGGGACGCACGGTGAAATTGAAATTGCTTGCCGAAAGCGTGACCAGCCAGAGCAAGGGTCCGCTGTGGACTCTGCTGGCCGCGGTGCTGGCGGTGCTGGCCATTGGCTGCGTGAACGTGGCCGGGCTGCTGTTGGCTCGCGGCGTCAAGCGCGAGCGCGAAATGGCAGTACGAACGGCGATCGGCGCGGGCCGCGGGCAACTTGTCCGTCAATTACTGATGGAAGGATTGCTGCTGGCTCTGCTGGGCGCGGGCCTTGGCGCGCTTATGGCTGATCTGATGCTCAGCGCGATGCGCGCTTTTCTCATCAAAGCGCTGGAGCGCGGAGCAGATATTCATCTCAATTGGACCGTGCTTGCCGCAGCCATTGGCGCCTCGATCATAGTCACGCTTGCCGCTGCCCTGCTGCCGGCGCTGCGGCTTTCGGGCATCGATCCGAATCGCGCGCTCAAGACCGGCCAAAGCACGGGAACCGGGCGCGCCCAGCATCGCCTGCGCTCGGGATTCGTGGTGACGCAGGTAGCGCTCACGCTGGTGCTACTGGTGGTGGCAGGAATGCTGCTGCGCGTGGTTTCTCACTTTCGCCACGCCGATCTCGGATTCGATCCCGCGCACATTCTCGCCGTGCGCATCGATCTGTCCACGGTCCGTTATCAAGGACGCGATATTCTGGCTGATTTTTACCGCCCGCTTGAGGAGCGGGTGAGGCATTTGCCGGGAGTTCAGGCTGCCGGCTTCATCAATCTGCTGCCCATCGAGCAGTACGGGAGCAACTCCGATATACACATCGCCAGCCAGCCGCCTTATCCACCCAACCAGGAGATGCTGGCCGAAAACCGCATGGTCAGTCCCGGGTACTTCGAGGTGATGGGCATCCCGCTGCATCGCGGCCGCTATCTCGCGCCCGCACTCGACCGCCCTGACAATGCTGCACCCACCATCGTGGTGAATGATGCATTCGTTCGCAAGTTTATTCCCAATGGCCTGGACCCGAGCGCCCAACGGCTCGATGACAACGAAAAGCAGGAGAAGTGGACCCAGATCGTTGGCGTGGTGGGCAATGTGCGCCAGAACATTTACCTGCCGCCGCTCGCCGAGCGCGATTGGCTGATGAGCGAGATACCGCAGAACTTGAGCAGCCAGTTGTTCACCAACATGTATCTGCTGGTGAGAACGTCGGGCAATCCCATGCTGGTGGTGAACGCGGCGCGATCCGTGGTGCACGAGTTCGATCCCACGGTTCCCTTCACCGATCCGCGCACCATGAGCGATGTTGTTTCCGAGGCGCTGATCTTCAACCGGCTCGAGAGCTGGCTGTTTGGAATCTTCGCCACGCTGGCGCTGATGCTGGCGCTGGTGGGCCTTTACGGACTGGTAAGCCACGAGGTGGAGCTTGCCACGCGCGACATCGGCGTGCGCATGGCGCTGGGCGCAACGCGTCCGTCGATTCTCACGATGGTGTTGCGGCGAGTGGCGTGGATGCTGGGTGCGGGAGCGGTTGCGGGATTGGCGCTGGCAATGGCCGCACGCAAGCTGATCGGCGTGATCATCTATTTCGATACGCAAAAGGAAGCCGGCTATCTTGTCCTGATCGCAGTTCTGCTGGTTGCCGTGGGATTGCTGGCCGCACTGCTCCCGGCGCGCCGTGCCGCAGGCATCGATCCCATGCAGGCCCTGCGAGCGGAATAAGCCCCATCGAGGAGATAAACCATGAGCGGCCTCATTCACGATGTTCGCTACGCGCTGCGGCAGTTGCGCAAGTCGTACGGATTCACCATCACGGCCGTTCTTACGCTGGCGCTCGGCATCGGCGCCAACGCAGCCATCTTTACGCTCTTCGATCAGGCCCTGCTGCGGCTGCTTCCGGTGCGGAATCCCAAGGAGCTGGTTCGCTTCCATTGGTCTGGTGAATTTTCGGGATCGATGAGCAGCTTCGGCGGTGATTCCTTCAATTACTTTTCTTATCCCATGTACAAGGACCTGCGCGATCAGAACCAGGTCTTCGAGGGAATTCTCGCCGCGGAAAAATATACCGCGGGCGTGTCGTGGCACAATCAGGCGGAGAACGAAGATGCCGAGATCGTGAGCGGCAATTATTTCCAGTTGCTGGGTCTCAGACCCACGCTCGGGCGGCTGTTCACCGCGCAGGACGAGACCGCGAAGAACGCCAACCCGGTCGCCGTCCTCAGTTACGGCTATTGGAAGTCGCGCTTTGCCGGTGAGCGCGACATCGTTGGCCAGACCGTACTCATCAACGGTCATCCATTTACGATCGTCGGGATTGGGCCGCAGAACTTCGATTCCGCCATCGGAGGATACAGACCGGGAGTCTTCGTTCCCATTACCATGGTGGGCATTGCCATTCCCTGGCGCGTTCCGCTCGACGATCTGAACAATCATCGATCCTCCTGGCTTACGCTGGTGGCGCGCCTCAAGCCGGGAGTTACGCTTGCCCAGGCCCAAGCCAGTCTTGATCCGCTTTGGCATGCGCTGCGCGCCAATGAACTCACGCTCATGAAGAACCCGAGCCAGCGCTTCCGTCACAACTTCGTCGAAATATCCCATATCCAGGTGCTCGATGATTCCCGCGGATTTTCGCCGGGCCGCACCGATCTCGAAAAGCCGCTCCACATCCTGATAGGCATGGCCGGCCTGCTGGTCGTGCTTTGCTCGATTAACGTGGCTACGTTGCTTCTTCTGCGCGCCGCCAGCCGGGCCCGCGAAATGTCGATGCGTTACGCGCTGGGTGCCAAGCGCGGCCGCATCATCTCGCAGCTTTTCGTTGAGGGCGGCTTGCTCGGCCTAGCCGGAGCTGCAGCCGGACTCGCCGTTGCGCCGGCTGCCGCAACCTTGCTGGTCCGTCTTATTACCAACGCCGACCCGGGCAGCGAGCCTTACTCCACAGCGATCGACACACGCATCCTCCTCTTCTCGTTTGCCGTGTCTCTGCTAGCTACGCTGGCTTTCAGCATTGCTCCGGTCTTTCACTTCCTCCGTCCTGACCTTGCCGGCTCGCTGCGGCAGAACGCCGGCACCGCCACGCGGACATCGCAGCGTTTCCGCAAGGCCGCGGTGGGCGCACAGATCGCGCTCAGTGTTCTTCTTCTCGCCGGTGCGGGCCTGTTCGTCCGCACGCTCGACAATCTTCTTCGTGTGCAGGTCGGCTTTGACACCACGCACCTGCTCACTTTCTGGTTCGATCCCAGCAGCTCCGGCTACGGCGAAGAACGAACCGTGCAGATCGTAACTGCGGCGCTGGATGCCCTGCACCGCATTCCCGGCGTGGTATCCGTTGCTGCTTCCAACGATCCGGAATTCGCCGGCGAGTCGGATGGTTCGAACTTCTCCATCCAGGGCTACAAGCCCGGCGAAGACGAGAATATGACCTTCGAGACGCCGTACATTACTCCCGGCTACTTCACCACGCTGCGCCAGCCCATCCTTGCAGGACGCGAATTTACCGATGCCGACAGAAAGGGCAGTCCCAATGTGGCCGTCGTCAATCTCGCTCTCGCCAAGCGTTTTTTTGGCTCGCCCCAAAATGCCATCGGCCGCCAGATCGCACAGGGAGGTGGGGACAACATCAAGTTCGACATCACCATCGTTGGCGTTGTCGGCGATATTCACCATACCGACCTGCGCACTCCGCTTGGTCCCGCGGTCTATCAACCCTACCTGCAGTTGGAGCATCCCACCGGCGTTCAAATGTATCTCCAAACCGCGCGGCCGCCACAGATGTTTGTTGCTTCGGTCCGAGAGGTGATCCACCAGCTTGACCCCACGCTTGTGGTCGACGGTTTGCGCACCATGGAGGACCAGATCGACCGAACGGCGAATGACGAGCGCGCCCTGGCTTTCCTCGCCATCGGGTTCTCAATTCTTGCTACGCTCCTTGCCGGTATCGGACTCTACGGCGTTCTTGCCTATTCCACTGAGCAGCGCACCCGCGAGATCGGCGTTCGCCTCGCGCTCGGCTCGCCTCGGCTGGCCGTGGTTCTTCTTGTTTTTCGTGAGATGGTCTGGATCGCTGCCATCGCCACGGCCGTAGCGCTGCCGTGTGCGGTAGCCCTGGCGCGTCTTTTCCAAAGCCAGCTCTATGACGTCGCCGCGTTTGATCCGCTCACGCTCGTGGGAGCGGCCTTATTTACGGCGCTGATGGTTGGCGTCGCCTCGGCGCTGCCCGCGCGCCGCGCCGCTTCTGTCGACCCTATACAGTCACTGCGCACCGAATAATCCCCGAGGAGGTGCACGAATGAACGCTTTGATTCACGATTTGCGCTTTGCACTCCGCCAGTTGCGCAAGTCGCCCGGTTTTACGATTACGGTCGTGGCCACTCTGGCACTGGGCATCGGCGCGACCACCGCCATTTTCACGCTGGTGCATGCCATCCTCCTGCGCTCGCTGCCCGTTGCCAATCCGGCGCAACTTTACCGCATCGGCGACGAGAACCAGTGCTGCGTTGACGGCGCTTTCCCCGAAGATGCTCCGCAAACCGGCGACATTTCGATTTTTTCCTACGATTTGTATCAGCACCTGGAGCAATCGGCTCCTGAATTCGAGCAGCTTGCCGCCACCCAGGCCGGAATTTGGGATTGGAGCGTGCGGCGCGGAAGCGAACTGGCAAAATCCCTGCACGGCCAGTTTGTCTCGGGGAATTTCTTCTCCACTCTTGGCCTGAATGCCTATGCGGGCCGGCTCTTTTCTGCAAGCGACGATGCATTTTCCGCAGCCCCGGCAGTCGTGCTCAGCTACGCCATGTGGCAGGGCGAGTATTCGGGAGATCCATCGCTCGTCGGCTCAACCATCTACATACAGGCCAAACCTTTCACAGTGGTAGGCATTACTCCGCCGGGATTTTTTGGCGATCGGGTCACCGACGCGCCGCCTGACTTTTGGATGCCGATCCATACCGAGCCTTATGTGGAAGCCGGCGACGCGATCCTGAACAACGCTGAGTCAACCTGGCTCTATCCACTGGGCAGAGTGCGCGCAGGCACGAATATCGCCGCATTGCAGAGCAAACTGACAGTCGCGGTGCAACAATGGCTGCGATCGCGTCCGGATTTAATGGCCAGCGGAGGCGCGGCGCTCGTTCCCAGGATGCACGTCGTGCTCTCGCCGGGCGGTGGCGGCATCCAGATTCTTCAAAACCAAACCGGCGAGGGCCTGAAGATGCTCATGGCTCTTTCCACCCTGGTGCTGCTCATTGCCTGCGCCAACATCGCCAACCTGATGCTGGCGCGCTCTACCACGCGCCGCGCCGAAATTGCCTTGCGAACCGCGCTGGGTGCAGGCAAACGCCGCATCCTGCGCGAGATCTTCACTGAAAGTGTCGTCCTGAGCTGCACCGGAGGTTTGGCGGGGCTGGTCGTGGCGTACGCCGGCTGCCGCACGATTCTGGCTCTCGTTTTTCCCGAGGCGACCAGCATGCCCATCAGCGCCACTCCCTCGCTGCCGGTGCTGGGCTTCGCACTGCTGGTTTCGGTTGTTACCGGTATCCTTTTCGGCGCCGCCCCTGCGTGGCTCTCGTTCCATGCGCAACCGGCCGAGGCGCTGCGTGGCGCCAGCCGCACCGCGCGCGACCGTTCGTCGCTGCCACAGAAAATACTGGTCGTGTTTCAGGCCGCGCTGTCGGTGGTTCTGCTTTCCGGCGCAATTCTGATGACCAAGACGCTCACCAATCTTGAGAATCAGCACTTTGGTGTTGTGACCGCCAACCGCTACGTGGCCCACTTCGATGCGCAGGGCGCGGGATACACCATCGACAAACTGCCTGCCCTCTATCGCGAGATCGAGGATCGTCTCTCCGCACTGCCGGCCGTTGCCGATGCCAGCCTGGCGCTGTACAGCCCGCTCGAAGGCGACAACTGGAGCGAATGCGTCATCCAGCAGGGGCACCCCGCGCCGCGGCAGGACGAAGACTGCGACTCTACGTGGAGTCGCGTCGACACGCACTTTCTCGACGCCATCGGCGTGCCCATCATGCGCGGCCGGGGAATCACGGAGCAGGATACGGCCACATCTCCGCAAGCGGCGATCGTGAATCAGGCATTCGTCAAGAAATTCTTCCCCAATCAGGACCCCATCGGCCAACATTTTGGCATCGATTTCCCGAAATACTCGGGCAGCTTTCAGATTGTCGGCGTCTTCCGCGACTTCAAGATGAACTTGCAGTATGGGAACGGAGGGGTGCATCCCGTCTATCTGCGTCCCATGACACAGCAGTTTACCGGGTATACAGAGTCGGACATGGTTCGAACCGAAACGCGATCGATGTACGTAAACGCGATCATCCTTGATTTCCACGCGCCGCCGCCCAACGTAGACGCGCTGGTTCGCAATACGCTCGCCAGCGTCGATCCGAATCTGACGGTGCAGAACCTTCGTTCCTTCGGCAATCAGGTGGCAGGGAACTTTATTGAGCAGCGCGCTGTCGCCCGGCTGACCGGGCTCTTCGGCTTGCTGGCACTGGTGCTGGCATCGGTTGGCCTCTACGGAGTGATGTCGTATCTCGTAGCCCGCCGCACCAGCGAGATTGGCATTCGCATGGCGCTAGGCGCGACTCGGCAAAGCGTGGTCACCATGGTGATGCGCGGCGCGCTCTGGCAGATATGCATCGCCCTTTTCTTTGGGATTCCGGCGTCGCTCTACGTCGGATATCTGATGAAGGTGATGCTCTACGGCGTCAACAGCTACGACCCGATGGCCCTTGCTGGAGGGCCGCTGTTGCTGGTGGTTTTCGCGGCCGCTGCAGCCTTCATCCCCGCTCGCCGTGCGGCTTCGGTCGAACCGATGGAAGCACTGCGGACGGAGTAGTTCGCCGGCCAGGAGGAATAGGATGAACGCGCTTGTTCACGATCTACGCTATGCGCTGCGGCAGCTTCGGCACGCGCCTGGGTTCACCTTCACCGCCGTCACGGTGCTGGCGCTCGAACTCGGAGCGCGCCGGGCGGCACAGGTGGACCCGATCCAGGCTTTGAGAATGGAGTAGAGAATGATTGATCTGAAACAAGTGGAGCGCAGTTATAAAACCGGCTACACCGAAACCTGGGTGTTGCGCCGCATCGGGCTCACCATCCGGGAAGGAGACTTTGTCACCATCATGGGTCCGTCGGGGGCCGGAAAGTCGTCGCTGCTGAACATCCTGGCTTTGCTTGATGACGGCTGGAAAGGCGAGTATTGGTTCGGCGAAGTCGGCGTGCACACGCTAAATCGCAAACAGCGCGCCGATCTTGCACGCCAGCGCATCGGCATGGTCTTTCAAAGCTACCACTTGCTTGACGACCTGACTGTCGCCGAGAACATCGACCTCCCGCTTTCGTACAAAAACCTGCCCTCCAACGAACGCCAGGGGATGGTCGCCGACATCCTCGACAAGTTTCAGATCGTCGCCAAGAAAGACCTGTTTCCTAGCCAGCTCTCGGGCGGCCAACAGCAGCTGGTGGGCATCGCGCGCGCCGTGGTGCATGCTCCCGCATTGCTTCTCGCCGACGAGCCCACGGGCAATCTGCATTCTACACAGGGGCGCGAAATCATGCAGATGTTTTGCGAGCTCAATCGACAGGGAACGACCATTGTGCAGGTGACGCACTCCGAAGAGAATGCGCGTTACGGCCAGCGCATTGTGGAATTGCACGACGGCTGGATCACACGCGACGAAAGCTTGCAGCCTGCGGCAACGGGGGCCAAGTGAACAACAAACTCACCCCATCGGTTCGAGAGAGACGCATGAATATCCGCTTCCACAATTGGGCTTTTTTGAGAATTCAGGCCATGGCAGCGATTCTGCTGGTGCCGGTGAACCTGGTCTTCGCGGCCCAGCCCCCGCAAGCGCAATCTGCCCCGGCAAGCTCACCTGTGGCGCAACCGGCGCCAGAGGCCCCGGCGCCGGCAGCGAACGGTGCTGCCACGCCGCCCCCCACGCTGGCCCAGCAGATGCAGCAGACGCAACTGCAAGCGATCGCCCCACAGCGGCCGTTTTACGTGGAGCTTCCTCACTCGCACAGCCCGCTTTCGCCTTACGAACCCAGTGAGGCGCCCCCACTCGATCTCGCCAACTCCCCGCCACTTCAGAACCTCATCCGCGACGGAAAGCTGTATATTTCATTGCGCGATGCCATCGCTTTGGCTATCGAAAACAACCTCGATCTTGCCTACTTCCGCTTTAACTTTCCCATTGCGCAAACCGACTACGCCCGCACCAAGGCAGGCGGCAGCGTGAATGGCGTTAACACTTCAGTCGTGCAGTCGTCCACGCAGGGGGGATTCTCCGGCGGCGGCCAAAGTTCCGGAGGCGCCAGTTCGGGCTCAGCTGCTGCCGGCGCCGGCGGCATCGTCACCTCGACGCTCGGCGCCGGCACTGCGGTCGCCTCCTTCGATCCTTTCCTGAACTTCAAGGGCTTCGACGACCACAACGTGGCACAGCAGGGCAATGCCTTCAGCTATGGCGTCCTAACCTTTAAACAGAACACCATCGAGGCTCTGGCAAACTACAGCCAGAACTTTCCATTGGGAACAGGTTTGAACGTGAACTACGAAGGGCAGCGCTTTGCCAATAACAGCCCCTACGAAGCCATCAACCCTTCGCTTTACTCGGATTTTCAGGTGATTCTTACGCAGCAGCTGCTGGCCGGTTTTGGCATCTCGACCAATGAACGCTACATGCACATCGCGAAGAAGAATCTCCAGATCACCGATCTGGCCTTTCGCGCGCAAGTGATTGCCACCGTCACGCAGGTGGAGAATATCTATTGGGATCTTGTGAACGCCTATCAGGACGAGCAGGTGAAGGAGCGTTCCCTGACCTTTGCGCAGCGCACGCTTCAGGACGACCAGAAGCAGCTGCAACTGCAGGCCATTCCAGCTATGCAGGTCGACAAGGACGAATCGGACGTGGCGACCAGCGAAGGTGACCTCACCGTCTCACGCGCCACTCTGCGGCTGAATGAACTTCTTATCAAGAACGCGCTCACCAAGACCGACGATGAGACGATCGACGAGATGCCGGTGATTCCCCTGGATCGCGCCGGACCGCCCGATCCCAATGCTTCCAAGTCGATTGATGCACTCATTACCGAAGCCGAAAAGAACCGCCCTGACGTGACCCAGGACGAGCTCGCCATGCAGGTGGCCGAGATGAGCCTCAAATCCATCCGAAGTGAGCTGCTGCCCACGTTAAACGTCTATGGCTTCTATGCCGGTGCGGGGATTGCGGGACCGAAGAACCCGAACTGCGATCTGAGTCCCGCCGAGTGCGCATCCGATCTCCCCATCGGTTTCGGCGGCATGTTCGACAACACGTTCAACTATTCCTCGCCGGAATATCAGTTCGGCATGAATCTGTCGATCAACCTTCGCAATCGCGTTGCCAAGGCCGATCAGTTTCGCGCTTCGCTGGAATTCAGGCAGCGCCAGATTACCTTCGAAGAGCAAAAGAAGAGCATCCGCTTCGATGTGCGCAACTCGCTGTTCGCATTGCAGCAGGCGCAGGCGCGCGTCGATGCCGCCACCAAAGCTCGCGACCTGGCGCAACACACGTTTGAAGTCACGCAGCAGGAGCAGCAGCTTGGAGCCAAGTCCAGCAGCGACACGCTGGCGGCCCAGCACGACCTGTCCCTTGCCGAATCGCTTCTTGTGGCCGCTCAGACAGCGTTTGAAAAGGCAAAGGTCGACATCGACCGGGCCACCGGAGAGACACTCGAGCAAACCGGAGTGTCGATCGACGACGCGAAGGCAGGAGTCGTGTCGCATGGGCCCTAGGTCGTCGACGGCATCAATTTTCGTGGCGCAGCACGGCCTATCCAGAATGAAGGAGCCGCGCTGGGCCGGAAGGCATTGATTATCATGCAAAGTGAGCAGCAGCAGGACGCGTATTCGAATCAACAGACGCCATCGCCAACGCTAAATCGGGACCCGTGGAGGCGCGCCATTTCCAGTAAGCAAGACAAAATTCGAGTATTGGTTGCCGACGACCAGCCACACGTCCTCGAAGCGGTGGAACTGCTGCTCAAACCGCAGGGGATCGACGTCGATTGCGTGCGCTCGCCGCACTTATTGATGGAGGCGCTGGGCGAGCGCGACTATGATGTGCTGCTGATCGACTTGAACTACACCCGGGACACAACCTCCGGCCAGGAGGGTCTCGATCTGCTGGCCAACATCCAGGAGTTCGATGCGCATATCCCCGTCATTGTGATGACGGCCTGGGGCAACATCGGTCTCGCGGTCGAGTGCATCAAGCGTGGTGCGCGTGACTTTATCCAAAAACCGTGGGAGAACGAGCGGCTGGTCACGCTCATCCGCGTTCACGCTGAGCTGCGCCAGGCGCTGCGCCGCGCCCGCCAGCTGGAACTGGAAAACCGCCTGCTCCGCGCCGAAGGCATGCCGGAGTTTGTTGCATCCGCTCCTTCCATGCGGCCCGTCCTCGAAGTGATCGCGCGGGTCGGCCCTTCCGAGGCCAACGTGCTGATCACGGGTGAGCACGGCACGGGCAAAGAAATCGTGGCGCGTCTCCTTCACGGAGCCTCGCCCCGTGCCCGCATGCCGCTGGTCACGGTGAACGCCGGCGGGCTGCCTGAAGGGACCTTTGAAAGCGAGTTCTTCGGCCACGTCAAGGGCGCGTTCACCGACGCTCGCACTGACCGCGTGGGCCGTTTCGAACTAGCCAACGGGGGGACTCTGTTTCTTGACGAAATTGCCAACGTTCCGCTGCGCCAGCAAAGTAAACTGCTGCGCGTATTGGAGACGGGCGAACTGGAGCGCGTGGGATCGTCGCAAACCCGGCGCGTCGACGCGCGCCTTCTTTGCGCCACCAATGCGCAACTGCACGAGGAGGTGAAGGCAGGTAATTTCCGCGAAGACTTGCTCTTCCGCATTAATACCGTTGAGGTTCACCTGCCGCCGTTGCGCGACCGGCGCGAGGACATCCCGCTGCTCGCGCAGCATTTTCTCTCCCGGCTGCGTACCCGTTATCGCAAACAGGTGAATGGTTTTTCAGCAGGCGCCATGCAGCAGATGATGCAATATGTTTGGCCGGGCAACGTGCGCGAACTGGAACACAGTATCGAGCGCGCCCTGCTGCTCTGCAGCGGCGAGGAAATTGAGCCGGCCAATCTTTCCATCGGAACCGCGCGCCCGCCGGCACTGTCGCTGGATAATATGAACATCGACGAAATGGAGGCCATGCTCATCCGCAAGGTATTGCGACGCTGCGACGGCAACATTTCCCAGGCTGCCGAATCGCTGGGTTTAAGCCGCGCAGCCCTCTACCGGCGCATGGAAAAATATGGCCTATGAAACGAGATCGCGCCGGCGTACGCGTCAAGCTGTCCGCCGGGCATGGCTCTATTCCATGCTGCTGTCTCTGCCCGCACTCGTCTTTGTTGGTATCTTCTTTTATCAGCACCAGCTCGATATCGTGCCCGCATTGCTGCTCGGGATCTGCCTCTTCATTTACCTCGCGCTGGTCGCCTCCGGCCTTGTAGACAGCTTCGTTCGCCCACTGCAAACGCTCTCCAACGTGGTTGCGTCACTCCGCGAAGCCGACTACTCATTTCGCGCGCGCGGGGCCGGATCTGCCGACGCATTGGGCGAACTGGCGGCCGAAATCAACGCGCTTGCCGACCTGCTGCAAAAACAGCGCGTGCGATCTCTTGAGGCCACCGCGCTGCTGGGGCGCATCCTGGAGGTGATGCATGCGCCGCTGTTTGCTTTCGATCGCGAAAACCGGCTGCAACTGGTGAACAGCGCCGGCCTTAAACTGCTTGCCCGCCCCTACGCACGATGCGTTGGCTATTCTGCAACTGAGCTCCGCCTTGACACACTGCTCGCCGCACCCGATCAGGCTATTCGTTCCTTCGGCGGCACACCGGCGCGCTGGCTCCTGCGCAAAGCCGCCTTCCGCCAGGATGGCGCCCCTCACACGCTGCTGCTGCTCGCCGATGTGAGCGTGCCGCTTCAGGAAGAACAGCAGGCCGCCTGGAAACGCCTCATTCGTGTGCTTGGACACGAACTCTCGAACTCGCTGGCGCCGATCAAGTCGATCGCCGGCAGCCTGCTGGCGCGAGTTGACGACCTGCATGGCGACGAAAACGCCGCGAACGACTTTCGCCGCGGCTTGAGCGTGGTGGAGAGCCGCGCCGACGCTCTGCACCGCTTCGTGCAGTCTTATCGGCTCCTGGCGCAGTTGCCCCCGCCGCGCTTGCGGCCTGTTGCTTTAGCGCCTTTGATGGAGCGAGTTACACTCTTGGAACAACGCCTTCCTGTAACGCTCGATCCTGGCCCAGCCGTCATTCTCGATGCCGATCCCGACCAACTGGAACAGATGTTCATCAATCTGCTGGCCAACGCGGCCGACGCCTCCTTGGCGAATGGCAGTCAACCAGTACGAGTAGGTTGGTCTTCATCCGACGCGAATGTTCAGATCGCGATTGTGGATAGCGGCCTGGGGATCGCTAACCCGGAGAACCTGTTCGTCCCGTTCTATACAACCAAGTCCAGCGGCAGCGGCATTGGCCTGGTTCTAGCCCGGCAAATCGCCCGCGCACACGGAGGCGAGATTTCCCTCGTCAATCGAGAAGACGCCGACGGCGCTTGTGCGATCGTCCGCTTACCTCTAACCTCCTCAGCAAATCAGATCAAGCCGCGCAAACACTCTGACGTGTTAAACGGCGCAAAAAGAGACCGGTTCTAGAGTCCCGAGCTCGATGCAGTCCATTCCAGCTCGATCACTCCGGGCAAACGCTCAAGTTCCGCCACCAATGCGGGTACGGAGGTTCCAAAACAAGCCGAAATGCGCTTCGGTCTTACTGTTTCGACGACCGTCGCGGGCTCGTCCGGATGAAGACCCACACCGCCAGCGCCAGCACAACTGCGATAATAGCAACCACAAAGTACTCGGCCCCGGGCGGATTACTCGTTGGGGCTGCAGGACTGTTGGTTTGCACGGTGGCGACCCACTCTACGATGGACATTGTGCCCTCTCTGCCATTCCCCTCTCAGAAACAGGAGGGCCGCTAAAGGTTGCTTTCAGTCGGCCCGAATCAGCCAGGAAAAGTCCTCCCATCCAACCCGTTCGTCCGACGCTTTCTCACTTGAATTGAAGGCTCTAGCGCCAATAGGAGCAACGAAGGTAAAAACCGCCGCATCCCAACGCGTAAGGGCAAGTTCACTGCGGCAACTTCTAACACGAAATGGTTCGTCCAGTGTCGCCGATCGGCAGCGGGGCTTGAAGGACAAGCTTCCCAGGTCGATTCCATAGCGAGTTGCCACGCCCCAGGTCGCGGAGGCATCGATGAAAATCGTGATCGAGAAAATTCCGGATCTTCAATCTCTCTATGTCCAGGAACTGCGTTTGCTGCTCTCGGCCGAGGAAACCATCGCCATGAAGTCGCTGTTTCTTCATGACGCAGCGCTGGATGACGAGCTAAGGGAGGTCGTCAACAAGCATTGGCAAGACAGCGAACGGCAATCCGTTCGCCTGCGAGAGATACTCAATCGGGTAAGTGACGAATCCGAGCCAATCAAAAGCAAGACCGTGTATGCATTGTTCGATGAAGCGGAAGACCTGGCTCAGGAAGCGGCGCACGAATCGGTCCGCAATATAGCGCTGGTGGCTGTGGCGCGCCGAATCAAGCACTATGAGCTCGCCTTCTATGAGACTCTCTGCCAATTCGCCGCAGTTCTTGGGCGCGACGACGATCTCCGGTTGCTCGAAGAGTCATTTCGCGAAGACCGCGAAGTGGCCCAGCAGCTCGCAAACATCGCAATTCGCGTAAATACGACTGCGAAGTAAGTTGCTTAGACCGTTTATTCCATCGAAGGGTGATATTTCATGAAAATGCGTAATGCCGCCTCGCTCGCAGGCATATTTACAAATCCTCCAGAAGTTATGGCCGACCTGCTTTCACCACGGAACTCTTCTCGAGCGGTCCGGCTGGGGGACTCAGGCTTCTTACCGTATATATCGCATACGCAGGAAAACGGCTCAGCGCCTCACAACGACAGGACCTGGAACGGGTGAAGGAAATGCTCATTACGCGTGTGCGAAAACTTGACGCGCGCAAGGCAGCCTGAAGCGGGCTCGATCTCGCCTTAGATTGACTAAACGCAATCGGCTGGATGGCGCTATATATCGCGACGGTCGAGGTGGAATCGCAACTCACCTGGCATCGCAGATCAGCGAGGAATGCCGGTATGAATGCTCCGGATGTACGCCTATCGCATGAGATAGCACGCCATCGACGCCATGCCGGGCGACGGTTCAACCCTCGCATCGCCTGTTTGCCCGTCGGAATGAGGTCTCAGTTCCCCGGTTTTGAGTGAAGAGGCCATCTGGGCCACCAAAGGTGGGCGGAATATCTCGTAAATTATTGAAAACAATGGTCGGGGAGAGAGGATTTGAACCTCCGACCCCCTGGTCCCGAACCAGGTGCTCTACCAGGCTGAGCCACTCCCCGACGGCTTCTTCCGCACTCATTTCGTTCGAGCCTCGGGATCGAAAGAAGCGCGGCGATCAAGGCGATGCGGATCGCAATGCCCAACTGTCAGGATACCATTTTTGCCCGCTTCGAGCACTCGCGAATCAGCGCACCACGCTCACCTGCGACGCGTACGGCTGCAAATTCAGTTGGATGACCGTTAGAGGATGTAGCGCGACAGATCCTGGTCTTTCACAATGGCCGCGACCATCTGTTTCACATATTCGGCATCGATCAAAAACGCCTTTTCGGGGCCTGAGGCCGTCATGCGTTCCTGAAACGGAAGCGCGGCGGTGGATTCGTCCTTAATCGACTTGGCGAGCGCTGCAGCGGCGCTTTCGTCGGGCGCGCGGCGCGCCACGTCAGGCGCCAGGAAGCTGACGTCCTCAAGCACGCGCTCCATGATGGTGTGCAGGCGGCGCGCGCCGATGTTTTCAGTTTGCTCATTCACTTTGAACGCGAATTCAGCCATCTCACGCAGCGCATCCGGCGCAAATTCCAGCCGCACGCCTTCCGTCTCAAGCAGCGCAGAATACTGCTTGGTGAGCGAAGCTTTGGGCTCGGTAAGAATGCGCAAAAAATCGTCGACGGTGAGTGATTGCAGCTCCACGCGGATGGGGAAGCGCCCCTGCAGTTCCGGGATCAGGTCGCTGGGCTTGGAGACATGGAAGGCGCCGGCCGCGATAAAGAGAACGTGATCGGTGCGCACCATGCCGTAGCGCGTATTAACGGTCGTGCCTTCCACGATGGGCAGAATGTCGCGCTGCACGCCTTCGCGCGAAACGTCTGGCCCATGTCCGCTCTCGCGGCCAGCGATTTTGTCGATCTCGTCAAGGAAGATGATGCCGTTCGATTCCACGCGTTCCACTGCGGTGCGGTTCACCGCGTCCATGTCGATCAACCGCCCCTCTTCTTCCTGCACCAGGTAGTCAAAGGCGTCGGAGACTTTCATCTTTTTCTTTTTTGTGCCGCCGCCAAAAATGTTGGGCAGCATGTCCTTGAGGTTCATCTCCATGTCCTCAAGGTTCTGGTTTGAAATGATGCCGAACTGCGGCAGGGAGCGTTCGCGGGCATCGATCTCGACGATCCGGTCGTCCAGTTTGCCTTCGCGGAACTGCTGGCGGAGCTTTTCGCGCGAGCGCTGATGGCTTTCCGCGCCCGGGAGCGACATCTGGCCTTCCTGGCCGTGCGCCGCGGCCGGCGGCGGAGGCAACAACACGTCCAACAGCCGCTCCTCGGCGTTCATCTCGGCGCGGTCTTCCACCTCCTCCAGCCGTTCCTGGCGCACCATGTCGATGGCGATCTCAACCAGGTCGCGAATCATCGATTCCACGTCGCGGCCCACGTAGCCCACTTCGGTGAATTTCGACGCTTCAACCTTGAGGAACGGCGAGTTGGTGAGCTTGGCCAGGCGGCGCGCGATCTCGGTCTTGCCCACGCCTGTGGGCCCAATCATGATGATGTTCTTGGGCATGATATCGTCGGCCAGATCGGGAGGCAGCTTTTGCCGGCGCTGGCGATTGCGCAGCGCAATGGCCACGGCGCGCTTGGCGGCGCGCTGGCCGACAACGTGCTTGTCGAGCTCGGCGACGATCTCGCGCGGCGTCAGTTCGTCGAGCGCCAGCTCCTGTTCTTCGGCAGATGCGGGAAGATAGATGGCCATCGAAGCTTCTGAATGCTAGCTTTTCAGCTCCTCAACAGTAATACGGTCGTTGGTGTAAATGCAGATTTCGCCGGCGATCTTCATGGCTCTTTCCGCAATCTCGCGGGCGCTCAGATTGGTATTCTCCATCAACGCGCGGGCCGCCGCGGTGGCGTAGCTGCCGCCGGAGCCGATAGCTGCCAACGGCTCGTCGGGATCGATCACATCGCCGGACCCGGAAATCAGAAATGTATGATCCTTGTCCGCAACCAAAAGAAGCGCCTCAAGGTTGCGCAACATCTTGTCGGTGCGCCAGTCCTTGGCCAACTCCACGGCGGCCCGGTTCAGGTTGCCGGCGTGTTGTTCGAGCTTGGTCTCAAAACGGGCAAACAGATTGAATGCGTCGGCGGTTGATCCGGCGAATCCGGCCAGAATCTTGTCCTGGAAAAGGCGCCGGATCTTTCGGGCTGAGTGCTTGAGCACGTGGTCGCCCAGCGTGACCTGGCCGTCGGCGGCCATCACCACCTCTCCGTTGCGGCGTACGCAAATGACTGTGGTGGCATGAAAACCAGATTGTTCTTTCATTTCGAAACTCTCGTCCAGAGCCGGGAAAAGTTCCATTGGAAAAAGCGCGCCTGCCGGCACCGGCGCGTTCTCTTGACGCAACCTAGAGTATAGGGCATTGGCGCGGCGTTAACATGGCCGGCGACCCCTTCAAGCTTGCGAATCACCCGATGGTAACGGGCACGCGGTGCATCGTAGAATTCACCTGCGGTATGCTCAAGATAGGGCTTATCCGCGTTGAGTCCTCCCTCGAATGATCTTACTCAACAGCAACGGATGGGAAATTGCAGGATGGCTGAGCGGCGTTGCCGCTGTGGCGGGAGTTTCCTCATGGCTGGCGCTCCGCAAACGCCCCAGCCCTGAAGAAGTGGAGCACGCACGGCGCCTGTTCCTGGTGCAGTCGGGCCGGTTGGTCGATGGCATGTTGCTCGATATCTATGATGTTGCCGCCAAAGACGGGCGCACGCTCACCATGTTCCTGTACAACTACCAGATCGGCGGAGTGAACTACGAATGTTCGCAGGACATTACCGCCATGCGCGGAATGTTGAATGTGGCCGACGTGCGCGCGGGATTTCCCTGCACGGTGCGCTATCAGCCCGGCAATCCGCAAAATAGCATCGTGGTAGCCGAAGGCTGGACGGGACTGCGCGAAGGGCTGCCGCAATTTCCTGAATTCGAAAATCCGGAGCCTCTGGATACGAGCCATTTGCAGTCAAAGAACGACTAGAGGAAAACTGAATTGCTGCGTCCCGGATGGTGTTAGCCGAGGCCGCCTCGCTGCTGGCAGCATTGACTTGATTGCGGGGGCTTCGAGATGCCGCTATTCAGGGGATTGCGACGCCGGCTGGCGCCCGATACCCAACCCCGGTTACACTATAAGGATGCATCTTCACGCCGCGCCTGCAGGCAAGCATGCGCACAGAACCACGCTCGTGCTCCGCATCTCGCTCGCGGCTACCCTGGCTTACGTCGTCGTCACCTTCGTCGCTGGCGTCCGCGCCCACTCCCTGGCGCTGCTGTCGGAATCCGGACACAACATCTCCGATTTCCTGGCCCTCCTGTTGAGCTTTGCGGCAGTTTACTTTCAGGCTCGACCGGCCGACCAGGCCAGAACCTTCGGTTATCAGCGCGCCGGCGTGATCGCTGCGTTTATCAACGCG
>JASHYS010000187.1 GCA_030042915.1 Acidobacteriaceae bacterium | reverse complement strand
ACTCCCTGGCTCCCTCGCTCCCTTGCTCTCTGAGTTTGCAGATTATTTCCGGTGAATCGCTAAACTCAGAACCAGGAAGACAAATTCGGAAGCTGACGGACGCCGTAAACATCGCGTCCGGCGGTCTGTGCCGCGAGCCCGAAAAACGAATTTGCGGCAAAACAAAGGCGAATCTGTCTTCGGAAAAAATTTTGCATATACCCCCCGGGGGTATAGTTTGGAGGATAAACCTTTTAGAATCAGCAAACCGGTCTCGAAATGGCCCTTGAATTGCGCCATATTTGGCCCCAAATCGGGCCTTTTCACCCCGGAATTTGCCCCCAATTCGGCATTTTTCGTCGAGTTCGAGACGCGAGGATGACACCGCAGGAAAGCTGTGCCACATCGCCTCTCTGGCGCCCTCTCGGCCTTCTACTGGCTGCCCCCCGCCCCCCTCCCCCCGGGATCAGAGACGCCCATCGCCGGCAACTTCGTTGGCACTTTCTTTTCGTGATGGGAGTCACGGAGCCGGCGGCGCACCGGTTCCTATACTCGGGCGCATAGACGCCCCAACCTGGGCGCAGCCATGGCTTGAAGAAAGGATGCGCGATGGCAGAGCCGGCAGTACTCGAAATTGGACTCGAGGCTGAAGCTGTCCAATGGGCCTCGTTTGATTTGGCCGAACTGACACGCATGTACGACTTCACGGGCAGAACGGTGGCCATCACTGGAGGCGCCGGAATCCTGGGCAGTGAGATTGCCTCTGCGCTGGCAGGCTGCGGCGCGCAGGTCGCCATCCTCGACGTCAACGCAGCCGCCTGCAAAGCCGCAGTCGAACGCATGGGCCTGCACGGCAAGCGGGTCTCGGTTTTTCCGTGCGACGTGCTCAATCGCGACAGCGTAACGCAGGTCGCCGATGAGGTGGTTCACCGCATGGGACCGCTCGATTGCCTGGTGAACGGAGCCGGCGGCAACAAGCCGCAAGCTACTACCAGCGCTGAGCTCAAGTTCTTCGACCTTCCGGGCGACGCGCTGCGCTGGGTCTTCGAGTTGAATATCCTCGGCACCATCCTGTCCAGCCAGGCATTCGGCAAAATCATGGCGGCGCAGGGCTACGGCGCCATCCTCAACATCTCCTCGATGAACTCGTTCCGCCCGCTCACCCGCATCCCCGCCTATTCAGCGGCCAAGGCGGCGGTGAGCAACTTCACGCAATGGCTGGCCGTGCACATGGCGCAGGAGTATTCACCCAGGATCCGCGTCAACGCCATCGCGCCGGGATTCTTCCTCACCAATCAGAATCGCTTTCTGCTCCTCGACAAGGATACGGGCGAGCTGACCGCGCGCGGCAAAGCCATCATTGCGCACACGCCCATGGCGCGCTTCGGCGAACCGCACGATCTCTTCGGATCGGTTCTCTGGCTGCTCTCGCCGGCTTCGGGGTTTGTTACGGGCGTGGTTGTGCCGGTTGATGGCGGCTTTTCGGCATACAGCGGCGTCTGAAAAAGCGCCAGAGCATCAGCGCCTCGGCCTACGCGAATGGGCTTTTCCACCAGGCGCCGCTAACACCAAAGTGTGCCTCTCCTCTGCCATCTTCGCCCATGCAAATTAATAACTTAGCGATTTACAAAGTGATAAACTTAGAACTGATTTCCTCACGCTGATCCCTGCTCAATTACGGCAAAACCAGAGTTGGTGCGTCCTGTTGAGTTCCGTCGAAGGTCGCTGCTCCCTGCTGCTCCCACCCCAACGACAAAGGCTGTCGTTGGGGACCCCGGGGTCGCAGCGACTTTACGGTTCGGTTTCGGGCTACAGCAACTCTGGTTTTGCGATAGTGGACCCATGATGATCGCTGGAAAACGCGAATTCCTTGCGCGTGCGCTTCGCTGGAGCGGCGCAACCGAGCTCATGCGTGTTCTGCCCGCGCGTGATTCGCTGCTGGTACTCAATTACCATCGCATCGGAAACCCGGCCGACGATATCTTCGATCCCGGAGTCTTCTCAGCGACGCCGGAAGAATTGGAAAGCCAAGTCTCGTATCTGAAACGCCGCGTCGACGTGGTGACGTTGGACGAGGCGCTGGCCATCATCGACGGTTCTGCCAGGGAACCGAAGAAACGTTGCCGGGTCCTTCTCACTTTCGATGATGGATATCTTGATAACTACCAGGCTGCATTTCCCATCCTGCGTTCGCACGGCGTGCAGGGCGTTTTCTTCCTGGCTACAGATTTGGTGGGCTCGACATGCGTTCCGTGGTGGGACGAGATCGCTTTTTTGTTACGCACTGCCCGCACCAGGAGATTCTCTCTCCAATATCCCGCATCGCTCGAAGTCGATCTCGACC
Source organism: Acidobacteriaceae bacterium (assembly GCA_030042915.1). The sequence continues at coordinate 1,257 of JASHYS010000187.1, read as the reverse complement.
GCGATGGGTTCACCGACAGCTTGCGGGGCGTCATTCATTTATTCAGGCGGCCTGAGAACCAGGACACAACCGGTTTTCTGCGGAATTTGGCCCAGAAGACGCAGAGCGACGCGGTGCCCTCGTGCGCGCGGCGCTTTCTCAGTTGGGACGAGGCGCGGGAGATGCTCGCCGGCGGCATGGCGATCGGTTCGCATACGCAATCTCACCACGTCCTCAGCCAGCTGAGCTCCGAAAAGCAGGCCGACGAACTGATTCGTTCGCGCACGGTTCTTCGCGACAAACTGGGTATTACTGCCGAGGCGCTTGCCTATCCGGTCGGCGTGCCGTCAAGCTTTACCGAAGCCACGCGAAACATCGCGCGCGATGCCGGATATCGCGCCGCTTTCTCCTATTACGGAGGCAAGAATCTCGCTGGCGCGATCAGCGCTTACGACGTGAAGAGAAACGTCGTCGATTCTCAGAGCTTGACCCGCTTTGTTGTCCAGACTTCAATCTGCCGCGTAACCGGCAACCGTTGGCCGTAAACATCCAGTGCCGACGCCGCCTTCAGTTCGCCGAAATGTGATTGAGCGACTCATTGATTGACGCAGCCACCGCATCACGAAACTTGAAATTGATTCTTTCCGCGATGATGCGCACCGCCGGATCGCGCGTCATCTCGTCGTGAGTGCAGTCGATTTCAAGAACCTGCAGAGAGCCGCGAACCAGCGATCTCCATCCCAGGAAATGATCGTCGTATGGATCCTGGCCTCGGTCCGCGGTCCTGAAGGCTACAGCATCTCCGCCGTAGGGCAACGGTGTATAGCGAGACAGGGTAATGGAGCCAAACTGCCGCATATTCTCCAGAATCTCGTCGAAACTGCTGTCGGCATTGGGCGCGTTTTCAGCGGCAGTCGGATTGTCTGGCAGACGATTGCGCCTGATTCTCTCGGCCTGCTCTACTGAACGCCGATAATGAACGCCCATGGCCTTGATGCGGCCGCGCATGTAACTTAGAAACTCTCCCGGCCGCAAAGCCCGCATTCTGCGCGCGTGCAAACCCACGCGCCGGAAAAAGTATCTCGTCAGGCGCGACAACTTATTGCCGGTTACCTGCGACCTTATATACGCAGGATTGAAGCTGTCGATCAGGAGCAGTGCGTACACCGATTCGCCCATCTGCTCCAGCCTGCGTGCGATCTCGAATGACAACACACCGCCGAAACAGAAACCTCCCACGCCATACGGACCATGCGGCTGCAGCTTGCGCATCTCGTC
>JASHYS010000186.1 GCA_030042915.1 Acidobacteriaceae bacterium | reverse complement strand
TCGTGAATGCCTTCACGCTTCCCGCGGCCATCAATCTCGACGAGCCGGTGGCGTACTTCTCCGCGGGAAGTCCTCTGGCGTTCGGCGGGAAAACGGGAAGCCAGCAGACCATCGCCATCTCCAGTATGGGACAAGCCCCGATGACGCTCTCTACCGTTGCCGTCTCGAGCGGCGCGCCCTTTACGCTTTTGCCTCTGCAATGCTTTGGCGCGACTGCGAGCGGCGTGGTATCTGCCACCTTGCCACCCGGCAACTTCTGCACCTTGACGATCACTTACACGGGTTCCGCGCCGGCCACTGACACCGGCACGCTGACGTTCACCGATAACGCGCCATTGAGCAATCTCGCAAGCACAGCCTCGGGTTCAAATTACACGCAGTCGATCACGTTGGACGGCGAGTGTCCAACCACATTGACCTGCCCCGTGGCCGTGCCGCCTGCGCCGACGACACAAGTTACCGTTTCAGACAATGAAACCATCACCGTGACGGACATGGTCAGCGTAACGATCGTCAACCCGGTTCCAGTGATCAGCAACACGTCTCCGGTTTACGCGGCGGCGGGAGGATCGGGATTCACACTCACGGTGACCGGAAGCGGATTTGTGCCCGCCACAACCGTTCTTTGGGGTAGTTCGGCCCTGGCCACCACGTATGTGAGCGCGACGGAACTCACCGCGACGGTGACTTCAGCGGACATAGCGACGACAGGGACCGTGGCCATCAGTGTGCAAACTCCGCCTCCCGGCGGAGGAACCTCAACGACGTGGCAATTCGAGGTTTCGCCCGCCGGGAACGGAACCGGAAATCCGCCCACCGTTACAGGAAACGGATCGGTGACTCCGGGATCGAGCGCGATGTTTACGATCTCTCTGCCGGACGGGGCAAAGAATATCTCAGTGCAATGCCTCGATCTGCCACCGGGGACGACTTGCAGCTTCGCGAATCCGATCCTGACCATCACAACATCGACTACGACGCCGCCGGGAACTTACGAAATTGTGGTCGTAGTCACGTACACAGTGCCTGGCGGCGCTTCGTCGGCCTTCATTTTCCTGCCGCTTTTCTTGTTGCCTCTGGTCTTTGCCCGAAGAAAGTGGGCCAGGGACCGTCTCATCCTGCTGGCTTTTCTGGGAGTGCTGGCGTTGATGCTTGCCAATGTTGGCTGCGCAGGCGGGGTGGCGAGCCACCAGGCAGTCAGCACGACCGAGGTCAAGCTCGTCGTGCAGTGACAAGAGCGACAATCGATGATCCAGCCATAATCGAGCACCTGATGAGCAGCCTACAGACCCTCGCTTAGGATATTTCTCAGGGAGTCAACATTCTTATCAAAGAAGAAACCCGCTGACATGCTGATAAAACAAGCCACATAAAATGCAAACATAACGAAGGACAACCCCGGCAAGCAAACCCAGGAAGATATAGCCCACAACCGCGCCGTGATCCATATCCTTCCAAACTCGCTGACGTCCCCCAATAAGCCGAATGAAGAACTCAACGATGAGAACGATGAAGTAGGGAACCAAGACTAAAGCGGGCGGGATGCAAACAACCAACCATGACCAAAGATGCCTGGAGTGCGGCGAAAAACGCGAAAAAACGAAACCAACAAAATATGCAGCACAGATCAAGACTGCCAGCAGTGCAACTGGGATGAAGATGCCTTTCCAGTGGTTGGCGAAAAAGTCTCTGACGCCGCTATAAAACTGCCGCCAGAATTCGGATTGAAGATTGCGGCGATCGGCTTCGGTCCCTCGGCCAAGACCGTGGAGTAACACCCCACAGCGCCAACAACGCCCGGAATCCCGCGCCACAGAAGCACCGCATTTGCCACAAAAGAAGCCGCCCATCTGATCCGGAATTCCCTCTTCGGCCCGATTCAACCCAGTCCTAATCATCCCCAGGCGAATTACAAGAATAGGTATCCGGTGAGATTCTTCGCCGGCGTTCAGGCGCGACGGAAATCCATCCGGCCTTTTTCAATGGGCAGGCCGCGGACTTCGATTCGCTTCAGGTCGCGCGTGCCGAGTCCCAACTGCTCGGCCAGTTCGAGCGTGCTGGTGCAGGTTTCGAAAGGAGCCGTGCCGCGAGCGGCCATGGGGTCGAAGCCCATCAGCGCGGTGCAGACGGCGTCGGTGGTGACGCAGTTGGTGCCGGCGATCAGCAGGCCGGGGCGCACGGGGCGAAGATTTCTGACCCACGGGCCCTCGCCTCCCGCCACGCTTTCGATGCCGTCGATAATCGCCAGATCAATGGGCCGCGCCGCCACCAGGTCGGCGGTAACGCGCGGAACGCGGTAGCCGGGATCGCGCGGGGAGTGAGAGTCGATCTCCGGCAGCGAAGTCCTGGGAGGCTGCCGGTCGCCCGCATGCAACATGCCGCGGCCGCCCTGCGGTGTCTTGCTGGCCTCGTCCACGCCCACCCCTTGGCCATAAATCGTCGTGGGCGTATTGCCAAAGCAATTCTTCATCGACAGTGTCACGCCGGCTGTGGAGTGCTCCTTGAGCTTGGCGAGAGAAACGAACGCATCGCAATCTGCATAGGCGCGGCTCATATCGTATGCAGGGAAAAGCAAGCCGCCGCCCGGAACCTGGAAGCGCAGGTATTTTCCTGAAGAGCCGGGCCAGTTGGTATTTTCGAGCTCCACGTTCGGCGCCGCGCTCAAAAAATCGCCAGGATTCCACTTGGCCAGCGCCAGGAATTCCTGGAGCGTCGGCAACTTCGAGCCGGTGGGGCTTTCGACCACGCGAATGCGGCGCGCTCCCGCCTGCCCCAGCAGGTGAATCACCGAGCCGAGCACCTGGGGATTGATCCAATAGGTGCTGCCCACGGGCAATCCGCGGAGAAGCTGCGGCGGGCTTCCGGTGACGTTGATCTTCATAGTCACCGTCTTGCCGTTCACCATGCGGCGCAGTCCGCCTAATTGGTCGAACATGGTGACCAGCGTGGCCATCACGTCAGCGTCGTACGCGCTGCACCTGGCAACAGCCACGGGAGCCGTGGGCGCGACGCTGGCCCAAAGAGTGGACGGCGCCAGTCCGAAGCCCGCAGCCGCGGCACTGACTCCCCTGATAAATTCCCGGCGATTGATGTCGATTTTCATAGGCACCCGCCTTTTTCCATCTCAGTCGAGGACTTTCCCTGGCGTCGTGCAGCGTGCCATCGCTGCTGCACATCATACCTCATGCTTCATGGATTGCGTTGCTGGTTGGCGGCCGAACTCCCGCGCTCTGCTTCCGCCATCAGCTCGGCCAGGGACTCCTGCCGCAGCCGCAGCTCGCGCATTTCTTCCTCGCCCAGCTTCTCTGCGCAACCCGCCACCACACGCCATCCCCGATCGATGAGAATCTTCCGGTACTCCGGGTCGGGCGTCGACGCGGCAATATCCCCCAGCGCGCGCAGCAGCCGCAGGCTCACGGCCAGGTCCGATTTCGCGTACATGCGGATCTGCTCAAATGCCGCATCCAGCAGCCGCGGAAACTGAATCCATCCCATGCTCACCCGGATCACGCCGGGCGGATCGAACAACAGTTCGTCCGGTGGCCGCCGTTGCACAAAGCGGATGACCACCCGGCTTAGCTGATCGACGCAGCTGATTGCCGTGGTGGGATCATTGACCGCCGGTGAGATGGCTTTCAGCGCAATATCGACGATCTGCAGCACACCAAACTCGACGTCCTGCTGGAGCGTCCGCGTCGGTCCCATATCAAATGCCGCCTGCAGCCGCGCCGTTCCCTCGGGCCCCAGCCGCTCGCCCTTGGCTACCATGGCCAGCGGGATACCCTGGGGCACGAAATGTCCCACTCGCCGCAGGACCCGAATGCGCACGCGATATTGCTTGGCGATGTCGAGCAGACGTCGCGTATCCACAAAGCGGATGTAGCCCGCCTCAAGATTGGCTACCGGGATCTCATCCGGCGCCGGTGGGGGCGCTTTCATGGGCGGCAATCGCTCTGGCCAGTGCGGCCACGGCATAATGTCGTCCACCACCCCCTCCGTCTCGCCCGCGATGCGGTCCACGATATGGCTCACGCTGATGGCCTGCGAGATGTGGTGGATGAAGAACAGCAGCCAACCCACACAGGTGAGCGCCAACAGCATCGCACCCAGTACTGTGATTACCGGCGCAAAGGGATGCGGCATCGATCGCGCCGCAGGCAGCGCCGCCATGCAGTAAGAGAATGTGCCAAGGAAGATTCCCAGCGTCCACTGCGTCACGCGATCCTTGGCGAAGCTGACGATGATCCGCGGTGAAAACTGCATCGACGCCAGCGTCAGAGTCATGAGCAGAATTGCGAAGACGATCGACACCACCGTCATCATCGACGCGGCAATCCCTGCCAGGATCACCTGCGCCACCTGTGGATCGGCTTGCGAGGGGAAAATGGTGGCCGGCACCCACGCGCTGGCCGCTGGAAACATCTCCTCCAGCCACGACAACAGCGCCCCCGCGGCGCCCAGCGTGAGAGCGATGATGAGCGGGCGAACGAGGAAGCCGCCACGCAGGTTGTACATGGCGCGGCGCAGCAGCGATGGCAGGTTCTTGCTCACAGGCTTGAGGGAATTATAGTGGCCGTTCGTTCCAGCGGGCCGGCGGCCACTGCTGGTGGCTTTTCACCCGTCGAAGAAGCAAAGGTTGTTGATTACACGTGGGATTGCGGCCGCGCACGTTTGCCGGTAGACTTGTGATTGGCCGGCGTTGATCTGCACACCAGCAGCAACCTCTACTGCGGAGAGGTGGCAGAGCCCGGTTGAATGCACCTGACTCGAAATCAGGCATACTCGTAAGGGTATCGGGGGTTCGAATCCCTCCCTCTCCGCCATTGATGCATGCAGGCCCTTCCCCCTCGCTACTCTCAGAGTCAGGATTTCGGCTTGCGGCTCAGACGCCGCGAAATCGCCTCAAGTTTTGAGCTGATCGCAATCAGACAGGATCCGCTACCAATTGTGCAGCGTGCCGTCTTCAAGCCGGCATACAGGCAGGTACGCGCGCTTGTACGGGAATTTGGCGGCCAACGCTTCGTCGATGTCGACGCCGTGGCCGGGCGCCTCGCCAGGATGCATCATGCCGCCGGAAAAACGGTAGGCGTGCGGAAACACCTCGTCAGTCAACGCCGCGTGCGGCATGTGTTCCTGAATGCCGAAGTTGGAGATGCTGAGATCGAAGTGGAGCGCGGCGCCCATGCAAACAGGAGACAGATCGGTGGCGCCGTGGCAGCCGGTGCGCACGCCGTACAAATCGGCGAAGCCGGCAATGCGGCGCAGGTGCGTAATGCCGCCGGCATGCGTCACCGTGGCGCGAATATAGTCGATCCATTGTTCGCTGATGAGCTGCTGGCAGTCGAAAATTGAATTGAAGACCTCGCCGACGGCCAACGGCGTTGTGGTGTGCTGGCGGATCAGCCGGAATGCTTCCTGATTCTCGGCCGGCGTTGGATCTTCGAGCCAGAAGAGCCGGTACTCCTCAAGGCTCTTGCCCAGCCCAGCCGCTTCGATGGGCGTCAGCCGATGATGCGCGTCGTGGAGCAACGCCAGGTCGAAGCCAAACTTCGCGCGCACCGCGCCTATCAACTTGGGAACGAAGCGCAGGTACTTCGGCGTCGACCAAACCTCTTCGCGCGGCAGATCGCCATCAGCCGGCTCATATGGCTTGGTCCCGTGGGGCACTCCATAAGCATCGGCGACGCCAGGCACCGCCGCCTGCACGCGGATGGCTTTGTATCCCAGTTCGATGTGTTTTGCCAC
>JASHYS010000015.1 GCA_030042915.1 Acidobacteriaceae bacterium | reverse complement strand
ATGCTGCGCGTCGAGGAATCGGGGCTCGCCGCGGCGGCCGAACTGATTCGCACCGCCAAGCGTCCGGTGATCCTCGGCGGGCATGGCGTAATGGAGTCGGGCGCGATGGAGCAGGTGCGCACGCTGGCTGAGCGCGCGCAGATTCCCGTAGGCCTCACGCTTCTGGGCATCGGCGGATTTCCGGCGTCGCACCCGCTGTGCCTGGGCATGATGGGCATGCACGGCGAGGCGTGGGTGAATCATGCCATCCAGGAGGCCGACCTGCTGATCGCGTGCGGCATGCGGTTCGACGATCGCGTCACCGGCCGGCTGACCGAGTACGCGCAGAAGGCCAGGAAGATTCACATTGAAGTCGATCCGGCCGAGATCAACAAGAACGTGAAAGTGGACGTGGCGCTGGTGGGCGATCTGCGCGAGGTGCTGGAGATGCTGTTGCCGCGGGTTGCAGGACGCGACGGCTCGGCGTGGCTGAAGACGATCGAAGCCAGCAAGGGCGCAGTTGTGGTGCACGACATCAAGAATCTGCCCGACAGCGGCCACCTGTATGCGGCGCACGTGATGCACGACCTGTGGCGCATGACCGGCGGCGACGCCATTATTGTGACCGACGTGGGCCAGCACCAGATGTGGGAGGCGCAGTACTACCATCACGACCATCCGCGTACGCTCATTACCAGCGGTGGGCTGGGCACGATGGGGTACGCGCTCCCCGCCGCCATCGGCGCCAAGTTTGCCTGTCCCGAAAGGGAAGTGTGGGTAGTAGCGGGCGATGGCGGCTTCCAGATGACAGCAGCGGAGCTGGCGACCATTGTGCAGGAGAAGCTGAAGATCAACATCGCCGTCATCAATAACGGCTACCTGGGCATGGTGCGTCAGTGGCAGGAGTTTTTCTACGAGCGCAACTACGAGGCCACGCCGCTGGTAAGCCCCGACTTTGTGAAGCTGGCCGATGCGCACGGCATTCCGGGACGCGCAGTGCGCAGGCGCAGCGAAGTGGAAGCGGCCGTCAAGGCGGCGCGGTCCACCCCGGGCGCCTATCTGTTGAACTTCCTGGTGGAAAAGGAAGACTCGGTGTATCCCATGATTCCTGCCGGCAGCGCGCTGCACGAGATGATTCGCCGGCCGGACCGGGATCCGCTGGAAGAACGCTCGGAGGATATCTGAGAACGACAGCCGCTGGCTGCTAACTTCTAGCCGTTGGATCACTGATGACAAAGCTAGAAGCAAGGAGCTGGAAGCTAGGAGCTGTATTTATGCTGCACACATTCGTTGCATATGTTGAAGACAAGCCGGGCGTGCTGACGCGTGTGGCGTCGCTATTCCGGCGGTTAAACATCAACATCATTTCGCTCACGGTTGGCCGTAGCGAGCGCGATGGACTTTCGCGCATGACCATCGTCGCCGAAGCATCGGCTGAGGCAGGCGACCGCATCCGCGCCAGTTTGTTCAAGCTGGAAAATGTCGTGGACGTGGACGATATTGCGCAGGCGCCCAGCGTGACGCGTGAGCTGGCGCTGATCAAAGTGGCAGCCACGCCGCAGACGCGCGGACGCATCTTCGATTTGGTGGAGGTTTTTCGCGCTCGCATTGTCGATCTCACGTCGGAATCGCTGATGATTGAGATGACCGGCGTGGAGAGCAAGATCGAGGGGCTCATCGAGGTGCTGCGCGAGGACGAGGGGCGCATTCTGGAGATCTGCCGCAGCGGAAAAATGACCATGCGGCGCGGGCATCACGTGAGCAGCGTGGAGAAGGCCATGGGCGTGACCACTGGCGAGGCGGAAGCGCCGGAAGAGATTCCCGAAGACGACGTGACCACGCCGATCGACTGATTCGCAGCCGTTCGAGATGCCCGGACGAAGCGCCCGGCCCAGAATGGGTTGCTATCCTGAGATGGAGGAACTGACCATGGAAGCAGACGAAAAAGCCTGTCCCGTGTGCGGGGAAACCATCAAGGCGGCGGCCATCAAGTGCCGCTTTTGCAATACCGACCTGCAGGCCTACGCCGCGCAAAAGGACCAGGAGGTTGAGAAGACGCTGTTCTCCGGCCATCCCGCCCTCCTGTATACCGCAGGGCAAGTGACGCCGTTCATCGTGCTGCTCGTCCTGGCCATCGTCGCCGGCTACTTCGCACGCGATACCAGCTACGGAATTGTGATCACGATTGCGGCATTTCTCATTCTCAGCGGCATCGTGTGGCTCTCGTTCAACACCAGGCGGATGGGAACTCGCTACAACATCACGACGCAGCGCATCATTATCGAGCGGGGCGTACTGTCGAAGGTGCAGGAGTCGCTGGAGTTGTTTCGCATCGATCATTTCGAGATCGACAAGCCTCTGGGCATGCGGCTGATGGGGCAGTGTACGTTGCGCATCTTCACCTCCGATGCAGAGCTGGAGAGGTTTTCGATTTACGGGATTCCCGCGCTCGAGAGCCTGGCGAACACATTGCGCGAATGCCAACTGCGCGAGCGCACCCGGCGGGGTCTTACAACCTTTGTCAGGGCGTAGCTGCGGGCAATCGTTCCTGTTCGAACACCCTAACGGAAAAACGACCAACCAAAAAGGAAACCAGGAAGCATGGCAAAGACCTATTACGATCATGATGCCGATTTGACGCTGATTCAGGGCAAGAAAGTAGCCATTATTGGATACGGCTCGCAGGGGCACGCGCACGCGCTGAACCTGAAAGACTCGGGCGTGCAGGTAAAAGTGGGCCTGGCTGCGAATTCCAAATCGATTGGCAAGGCACAGAAGGCGGGACTGGAAGTGGTGACGCCGGCCGAGGCCACAAAATGGGCCGACGTGGTGATGATCCTGACCCCCGACCAGACGCAGGCGAAATTGTACGCAGAGGAGATCGGGCCGAGCCTCGCCGCGGGCAAGCTGCTGATGTTTGCGCACGGTTTCAACATTCATTTCAAGACCATCGTGCCCGACAAGGGAGTGGACGTGGGACTGGCCGCGCCCAAGGCGCCGGGCCATCGCGTGCGCGAAGTGTTTATGGAAGGCGGCGGCGTGCCGGGACTGATCGCCGTGCATCAGAATCCCAGCGG
>JASHYS010000185.1 GCA_030042915.1 Acidobacteriaceae bacterium | reverse complement strand
CTCATAACTGGGCCAGTGCCGAGTGCATTCGCTATCTGCGTCACATGCTGGTGCTCGAGGATGGAGCAAAGCTTCGGCTCCTGGCAGGCATCATCCCTTCAGATCTGAAGGAGCGCTCTCCGTTCTCGTTGAGCCAAACGCCGACGCGCTTCGGCCGCATTTCGCTCACCGCCGAACCTTCAGGCGCTAACGGTTGGAGGGTACGCTTCGAACGGGAAAGCAGCTCTGAATCTCCTCAGGCGGTCGAGATTCCCGAGACTTTGGGCGAAGACGTGAGCTTCGCTCGCTTGGAAGGCGCCGCAAAACGCAACGCCGAGGCGGGCACGATCACCATCGACCCGGCTGCCGATTCGTGGACTGCCTTCTGGGGTAACTGAAATTGCTCAGATGCGAACGCGGGCCTGAATGGTTCCGTGTTCGCGGCTCGCATTTGGGCCGATCGGCCGAACCGTGTACCGGCCCACCGATGCCGGCACGATGAAAGTCTCCACATAGTGAACGGGAAAAGGAGCAAAGGCGCCGCTGGGGCTCTCCACCACGACTTCCTCGCCTTCCACCAGATTCAGCACATCGACCGACCCCTCCGTATCGTGCGGGACCGTTCCGGTAAACCAATGCCGTCGCGTTTCGATGAACTCGAGTTCATGCAGTCCGGTCCGCTCCTCGCGCCAGCCATCGCCGCAAGCCAGCGGTTCAATGCGGTTGATGAGCGAGCGGCGCACCCATTTCGTGGTCCGGTCCCACTGGATGTTTGCTGCACCGTGTTGCAGATGGATGGGTCGAGGCCTGCCATCCAGTCCCAATCTTCCCCAATCCCACAGCTTGAAGGTAAAGATATAAGGCGTGGCGCTGATCTCGAGCACCATGCTGTCTTTCCCTGAGCAGTGAACTGTGCCGGCGGGGATCAGGAAATGGTCGTGCTTGCGTGCCGGGAAACGGTTCACGTACTTCTCAGCAGGAAATTGAAAACAACTTTCCTGGGCTCGATAAAGATCGTCCAGCATGGCCACTGGATCAATGCCTTCTTTCAGACCGAGATAGACAGACGCGTCCTCCTCTGCATCCAGAAGGTAGTAGCTCTCGTCTTGCGTGTAATTCATTCCGAAGTGCTCGCGAATGTAAGACGTCAAGGGATGAACCTGAAGCGAGAGATTTCCTCCACCGACGGTATCAAGGAAATCGAATCGAATGGGAAACTCGGCGCCGAACCGCTCATAAACACGTTCGCCCAGCAATTTCTTAGGATGCGCGAGCACCAGATCGAGAGCTGGGATTTCCACCCGCTCTACACCAAAGCCAAGCAGCAAACTATTCTCTTCAGGGACGCAATCAAAGCACCAGGCATGGTTGGGCGAGCCATCGTCAGGCAAATTGCACACGCGCTCCATCCAATGACCGCCCCACGGGCCCGGGTCGAAGAAGGGAACAACCCGGAACGGCTGCCTGACTATATTCCGCAAACTCCGCCTGAATGTCTCGCCGGAGATTGCTTTTGGCTTTTGCGGTACGTTCGTGTCGAGCAGGAGGTCGATGCGGTCGAGCAGGCGAACTTTCAGGCGATCGGCCGAGCGCCAATCCACAAAAAAGGCTCGCTTGTATTTGAGAGATGGCTGCTCTTCGAGATTCTCCGCACCCAGATTGCCAATCTCGTTGCGGCGCTGGCGCATCTGAATCTCCCAACGGGCAAGGTCCGCATAGACCAGGATCGAAGGATTCGGGCAGACCAGAGTTGCCCCGGTGCCGATCACGATCGTCACTTCTCCGGGCCTTGTGCTGCACCGCGTTTGCGCGTCGGCCAACCGCGAACGATCGAAGAAATCTGCGATTTCAATCGAATTCATCTCCCCAAACACCGGGTCATCACCGAGCAGAGGATCCAGCAGTTCCTCAATCTCTTGCGATGGGCGGAACAGACTGTCGGTGCACAAGAAGTTGGCGCCCGGTATTGCCTGGCGCAACCCCATTCGGACCTCTTCAAGATGGACTCCCGGATAGCACTCCACAGCGATCAGGCCGCCGCCCCCTACCCGCTCGCTCAACTCGGCTCCAATCGCGGGCCAACCGCTCAGGCACTCCGTCGCGCTACCCGATTCCACGCAGGGAAACCTATCGTACACGGCCATTCTCCTCGCAAAACAGTGGAACGACTCCAAAAAGTGCCGCGTCGTTGCCGAGCTGCGCTGCACGTACGCGAACCTTACCCCACGGCGTCCAGGCATAACGCGAAACGTAATCTTCGATAAATGGAATCACAATTTCAGCGCTCTTCATTACGCCGCCGCCATAGAGCAGCAGCTCCGGATCAAAAGCATGAATTGCTGCGACTGCCGTGGCGCCCCAAACGTTCAGGCAGTGGCGCTGGATCTCAATCGCAGCCCGGTCTCCGTTAGCAGCACAGGCAAAAAGGTTCTCGAAGTTGATCTCTTTTTTCGCCAACGCACTTTCTTTAAAGTTCGTCCATTCCTCACAGACCAGCGGCAAGGCCCATCCTGAAGCTTCTGATTCGGCGCATCCCACTCCGCCGCAGGTGCAACGCCGCCCGCCGAGCTTCACAGGAACGTGCCCGCCTAACACGCCCGCCTGGCCATGTCTTCCGTGGAGAAGTCGTCCATCCATCATCGCCACGCCACCGATTCCCGTGCCAAGCGTGAACATGACGACATCGGTTTCCGACTTTCCTGCGCCGGCGTGGCACTCTCCCAAAAGTGCGAGACGAGCGTCGTTCTCCAATCGGAGGGGCAGCCCCAACTGATTCTGCGCCCATCCCACGAGGTCAATTTGCGGCGCATCTTCAAACTTGCCATTTGTCGAGGTGACCCTTGAACTCAGCGTATCCACCAGTCCGCAAAATCCAAATCCGACTCCCTGTGCGGAGCCGTCACGGTTCAGCCGCTCGAGCGCACCCTGGATAGCCGGAAGAGCAGGGCCGAGCAAGGCCAGATCCCGAACGGGCACCACCTCCCGCGCGAGAACGGAAACATCCTCAACCAATGCGCAGGATGCATGCGTGCCCCCGAGATCCACCGCCAAAATCTTCATGACCAGCGACCTTTTTCGAAGCGCTCCAATCGGCCACGTCGAAGCAGGAAATCATTCACTTTCATCAGCTTCCAGCGATCAAACCCCATGACGAGCCGGATGCCAATCGTGCCGGATCCGATTCATCGCGCACATCTACCGATCGCTCGATTTTATCAGGTTTGTTCGTTTTATGGGCAAAATAACTTCGAAAATGCCTTAAAAGAAATTGTGTGATAGTCTTTTATGCCATAACACAAATCAACAATTTCTATCTTCGCGAGATTCGAAGGTGAAATTGGCCCGGCCAGGAGAGCGAAATGCCATGATTCACACTCGTCTGCGCGACTTCGGGCGCGTGCTCGCTGCACTCTTACTTGCCTTTGGAATCACGGCTCTCTGGGGCGCACAGAAGGGCGAAATTCGCACCATCTATATCGTCCCCAGCAGTCATTGGGATCTGGGATTCAAGCTGCCCCCGGAGGAGCAGCTCGACGACGTCAAGCAGCATTTGGATGGCGTCATTCAAGCCGCCAAGAAGGACCCGGACTTCCGGTGGGTCGTCGAGAGTGTGTGGCAGGTGCAGGCATGGCTCGACCGCACACACGATCCTCAGGCGATTGCGGACTTCACGAACCTGGTGCGCAACGGCCAAATCGAGCTGTCAGCCGCGTGGGGCAGTGAACACACCGAGTTCATGGGCGCCGAGCAGTTGAATCGCTTCATTTACGCAAGCAAAGACATTGAGAAGCGCCTCGGCGTCACCACCGATCTGGCCATGATGGACGACGTTCCGGGCTTCACGCTTCGTCTGCCCCAGGTTCTGGCGCGCAGCGGGATCAAATACTTTGTCACCGGCTCCAATCTCTTTATCGGAGGAGGAACCAGCCTGCACCCGGGCAAGATGCCCTTCTACTGGCGATCGCCCGACGGAAGCTCGGTTCTGACCTGGCAAACGCAGAGCAAGAACGGCGGCTACGTGGAAGCCATGGCGGACTACTATCTCGACCCTTCCGCGCACTATTACAACCAGCCAGTGGACAAGCATTTCTATCCCAAGGAGTGGGAAGGGCAGCCTCCGCTCGAGATTATGCAACACGGAGTCGACAAGCTTCTTGCCGAGTACAGCAAGGCAAAATACCCCTACGATGCCGCCATGGTGCTCTACGTGCATGACTTTATTCCCGCTTCTTATGAAGAAAACGGTCTCCTGCCTGCAGTCCGCGCATGGAATGCGGCGGGGAAGGAGCCACGGCTGGTGGTCGCTACGCCCGCCGAGTTTTTTAATTACCTCGAGAAAAAATACGGGAACCCTTTTCCGACCTACAGCGGAGATTTCAGCGGCATGTGGTCGGAGATCAAAACCAACTCGCCGGGAATCACCGCCGATGCCCGATGGGTGCAGGATTATCTTCCCCAGGCGGAAGAACTCTGGTCCCTGCTCTCTTTCCGCACGCACACGCAGTTTCCCGCCGACGCCCTCGCCGACGCGGCCACCAAGATGCTGAAGTACGACGAACACTCGGGCGCCGGTCAGGCGGGCTGGCCCAAAGTGATGACGCTCGAACAGACCAACAAGCAGAACGAAGAGTACTCGATGTACGCGAAGACTTCGCGTGCTGAGGTTCGCGCCACGATGATGAGCGGCGTGGTCGAGATGTTTTCAGCGGATCGGGATCCAAGCAACATGCCAAAATGCGTGGTCTACAACCCTCTCAGCTGGAAGCGTTCCGAACTGGTTCAGGTCCGGCCGCCTGCTCCTGAGCTGACTGCAATTCGCGATGCCGCCACCGGAACGCTGGTTACGGTGCAACAGGAAGCCAACGGTGCTCTGATTTTTGCAGCCGCAGACGTGCCCCCGGTCGGCTTCCGCACTTATACTTTCGAACGCGCTGAGAAACCTCCGGCTTCCGCCGTAGCAGTGGCCGACGAAGTGCTCGACAACAATGACTTCACCGTCCGCCTTCGCGCTTCCGACGGCTCCATCGCCAGCCTCATCGACAAGCAAGTCCGCAAAGAGCTCGTCAAGCAGGATCCCAATACCGTCGTCCGCATGGGCCAGATGGTGCGCTGGAATTTCGCCAACTATCTTCCCAACCCGGAGTGGAAGCCCGTCATCCGCCATCTTCGCGGCCCACTTACTGATGAGTTAGTGGTTACGCGCCCAG
>JASHYS010000184.1 GCA_030042915.1 Acidobacteriaceae bacterium | reverse complement strand
AAGTTGCCGATGGTGGCAGACTGGGTGCGCTTGATGCCGCGGATGAGCGCCACGGCTACGCAGATGCCCGCCGCCGCCGACCAGAAGTTATGCGTGGCCAGGCCCACTGCCTGGGTGAGATAGCTCATGGTGGTTTCGGGCGTGTAGAACTGCCAGTTGGTGTTGGTGGTGAAGCTGGCCGCAGTGTTGAAGGCCAGATCAGTGGCCAGGTTGCCCAGGTGTTGCGGATTCCAGGGCAGGAATGCCTGCAGCCGCTCCAGCGCGTAAGTAAGCACCATGGTGACGGCCGAGAAGCCCAGCAGGGCGAACGCATATTCGCGCCAGTTCATCTCGGCGTCGGCTTTCACACCGCAAATCTTGTAAATCAACCGCTCGAGCGGACGAAACACGGGATCGAGCCAGGTGCGCTCGCCCTCCAGCACATGTGCCAGGTAGATGCCCACGGGACGGACACTCGCGAGCAAGACAACGGAATAGACGGCAAATTGCAGCCAGCCATTGGCGGACATTTCAGAATTTCTCCGGGAAAAGCAGCGCGAGGGTAAGATATCCCAGCAGCAGAATGGAAAGGATAAGCGCAACCGCGCTCACAATGTCGAAATGCATCGAGCTACCTCAACTTCTGGCAGGCCTTGACGTAGAGAAACGCCACGGCGAAGAAAACCACGGTGAACAGCAGCATCAATGAATCCTGCATCGAGGAACTCCCAGTTCCGCTGAACGGGCCCGAGCATCCGGCCTCAACAGCCAATCATTTTCGATCGGGATGCGCCGACGATTCGCAGCGTTCGGCGCGCCGGGCGAAAACCTGCCAATCCGGTCCAATCTGCTGCGCGAAGCACTTATCAAAATGAGAGCCGGCTCCGGCGGCGCCAAAGGACTAACCCGAATTGATTCTTGCCGACAACAGGTTTGAGTATCGAAAAAAAAAGCTAAAGAATTTATAAAAATCGGCCTCGGGAGCCGCGCAACCTCTTGATCATCAGTGGCTGAGCCGTCGCAGCGGTTCGCCATGTGGTACTCGGGCGGCGGCTCGCCGGGTTCCTACTCCTCGGCGCCGGTCCAGCCTTCGGGAACAAAACGGTAGCCGACCCAGGGCTCGGTTTGAATGTATTGGCGGCCGGTTTCGTTTTCAAGCTTCTTGCGCAACTGCCCGACAAAGACGCGCAGGTACTCGGGCTGATGGGCCGACTGCGCGCCCCATACGGCAGTAAGCAGGGCGCGATGAGTCATCACCTTGCCGGAGTTGCGGGCCAGGTGAAGCAGCAGGTCGAATTCCTTGGGCGTGAGATGGATGGGCTTGCCCTGAACGGTGATGCTATGGGCCTGCGCGTCGACCACGAAATCGCCGGCCTCGATGGCGGCCGCGGAACGCTCGGGGGCGCGGCGCAGGTGGGCGCGCACGCGAGCCAGCAGTTCCTGGATACTGAAAGGCTTGGTAACGTAGTCGTCGGCGCCGGCGTCCAGTGCTTCCACCTTCGTTCGCTCATGCTCGCGGACCGAGAGCACCAGCACCGGGGTGGCCCCCCGCGAGCGGATGATGCGGCACACGTCCACGCCGCTCATCCCCGGCATCATCAGGTCAGTTACCACCAGGTCGGGCGGCCAGTCGCGGAAGATGCGCAGACCTTCTTCGGCTTCGTTGGCGGTGCGCACATCGTATCCCTGAGCGGAGAGCGCGGCACGCAACACCCGCGTGATCTGCGGCTCGTCGTCGATCACCAGAATTCTTCCCGGCATGAGTTTCTTCTTTCAAGGGAAGATTACATCATGGCGCTGGAAAGGTATGATTCCGGGTGAGAAGACCTTGAGCAGACGCTCCTATCTCGGCCACAGCGTGCGCTGGCTGGCCGGCACGGCTGCAGCCGCCCTGACCACGGTGGTGCTGGTTTGGCTGCATGCCAACGCCGCGGCTGCCGGAATGGTGTTTCTGGTGTTGGTGGTGTGGTCGGCCACCCGGGCAGGCATCGCTCTGTCGCTCTACATCGCTGTGCTCTGCGCGCTCTCGTACGACTACTGTTTTCTGCCTCCGCTCTACACCTTCCGGTTGGTGGGAGCCTCGGCGTGGGTGGCGATGGGCTGCTTCCTGCTCAGCTGCGCGGTGGTGAGCCGCATTTCTGAGCGGGCCAGGCGCGAAGCTTTGCAGGCCGAACAACGGCAGGCTGACGTGGGCCGGCTTTACGCGTTGAGCCAGGAGATGATGCTGTTCGAAGACGCGGAGCGATTGGTGCACGATCTGCCCGGTCTGCTGGCCCGCATCTTTGCCCTCGACGGCGTGATTCTTTACGTTTGCGACCACGATCAGTACTACTCGTCGACCGGCGAAGCCCCGCCCAGCGTGCAGGCGCACATGCACGCCATGACGCGGGGCCTCAGCCCCACCCTGGCGCCGCTTGCCGGCTACCACACCACCTCGTTGCTGCTGGGGTTGCGGCCGGTGGGCGCCTTGGCATGGCGGCCCGAGACGCTTTCGCACGAGGTGGCCGCGGCGGTCAGTGCGCAAGTCGCCATCGCGGTGGCACGGTCGATCGCCCTGGAAGCTTCGACGCGCGCAGAAGCCGCTCGTGAGGGCGAAAGGTTGCGCACGGCGCTCATCGACTCGCTGACGCACGAATTGCGCACGCCGCTGACCTCAATTCGCGCTGCGGCCACCACACTGCTCGAGTCGGAGGGACTGGACGAAACCGGCCGCCTCGACATGGTGCGCATCATCGACGAAGAAGCGGCGCGGCTCGATCTGCTGATCGGGGAAGCCGTGGAAATGGCCGAGATCGACGCCAATGTGCTGCAGGTGAAGATGACGCAGCAGAATCCACGCGCCCTGCTCGACCAGGCAGTGGAGGAGTCGCGCAAGACGATGACCTCACACAAGGTGAACGTCACGGTGGACGACGAGAAGGATGCCGGCGACGAGCCGGCCTGGTTCGACGCGCATCTTTTGGGCCGTGTGCTGCGCCATTTGCTTGAGAACGCGGCCAGCTATACGCCGCCGGGCACACGCGTGAAGCTGAGCACCCAACGCAACGCCGACCGGCTGGAGTTCTGGGTTGAAGACAACGGCCCGGGCATTGATTCGGCCGACCTGCCTCTGATCTTCGAGAAGTTTTACCGGGGCAAGCGCGGAACCAGCGGGCACAAGGGTTCTGGAATGGGTTTGGCCATCGTACGCGCCATACTGAACGCGCATGGCGGGGGGATCGAAGCCGCCAGCGTTCCCGGTGGCGGCGCGCGCTTTCGCTTTTGGGTACCGCTGGTAGTCAAGGAGCCGGCGGTGCGGCAGTAGGTCGTAAGGGCTCGTTCCGTTTATAGAACGTGCTGGATGCTTCTGGAGGAATCCGCCCGCAAAATCATCGATAGGAGAAATCAATGATCGCACTATTCTTCTTGCTGCTTTTCCTGGCCGTTGCAGTCGGCGGCACCGTTTTCTGGATTTTCATGATCATCGACTGTGCCACCAAGGAGCCATCGCAAGGGAACGAGAAGCTGATCTGGATCCTTATCATCATCTTCACGCACCTGATTGGAGCCCTTGTGTACTATTTTGTTCGGCGGCCGCAGCGCATCGCCCAATTTGGGGCTTGATTGAAAGCGGCGGGCCCGGATTTCAGGAGTTTTCCGCGGATTTTACAAAGCGGTGACAAGACGATGACAACTCCGCCTTGCGACTTGGCCTACGATCCGAAGCCACGGCTGGAGAAGGTGCTACCCGGTACCCGCATTCATTGGTTCTGCGCTTCCTCTGAGCCCACTTCAGAAGGAGAGTCGTATGATGCATTTTTGCAGGACCGCCTCTGCCGTCTGTCTCGGCGCGGCCTTTCTTTTTCTTTCGGCCCCGGCCGAAGCCCAGTATCAGCTAACCAATTTGGTTTCGAACCAACTCGGCCAGGCTCCGACCATCGATCCTCTGCTGGCCAATCCCTGGGGATTAGCCCGGAGCGCGAGCGGCCCATGGTGGATCAGCGACAACGACACGGGATGGTCGACCATCTATGAAGCCAACGCAACCGAAGAGTCGCTGAAGGTGGCGATTCCCACGGCCGGCAATGGGCCATCCTCGCCAACCGGCCTGAACGGCCCCGGCATGCCGACCGGCATCGTGTACAACGGCTCGTCGACCGATTTCCAGATTGATGGCTCATCGGCAAGTTTCATTTTTGCCACGCTCGACGGCACCATCAGTGCCTGGGCGCCAAAGGAGAACAAGAACCAGTCGATCATCGCTATCGACAACTCGGCCAGCAGCGCCAGCTACACGGGCCTGGCCATCACCAGCTACGCTTCAGGGAATTTTCTCTATGCGGCCGACAACGCCAATGACGTGGTGGATATGTACGACGGCAGCTGGGCATTTGTGAAGTCCTTCAGCGACCCGGCGATTCCATCAACCTTCTCCATCTTCGGCATCCAGGACATCAATGGCCTGGTTTACGTGGTGTACGCCGTGCCCAACGTGGGCGCCGGCGGAGCCGTCGATGTCTTCAAAGAGGACGGCACCTTCGTGAAGACGCTGATTCAGGGACCGATCCTCAACCAGGCCTGGGGTGTGGCCCTGGCCCCGGCTGATTTCGGCCCGCTGAGCAACACCTTGCTGGTTTCAAACAACTCCGTCGAGGGCACCATCAACGCCTTCGATCCGGTGACCGGAGAATTCAGGGGCACCATCCGCGACCGGTTCGGGCGGGTCATCGTTCTGAACAACCTGTGGGGTGTTGCCTTCGGCGGAGGAACCACGACCAATGGAGCCCTGAACGAGCTGTTCGTCACCGTGGGTCAGGGGATTGGCCCCAACGAATTGGCCGGCACCTTTGC
>JASHYS010000183.1 GCA_030042915.1 Acidobacteriaceae bacterium | reverse complement strand
CGCACAGCGCTCTCAGCGTGAGTAGCGCAAATCACGATCAATCGCCTGATGAATCTGCGGCGGGTGGCTCTGCGTCTCGCGGAACTGACGCCACGGCGAGCCAAGGCTCTGCGCCAGGCGCTCAAATCTGGCCGAATCAAATTTGATTGGACACCGGACTGGGGAGGCCCGCAACCGATAGCGCAGGAGTGGCGGCGGTATTGGGCCGGAGCGAAGCCTTGAAATACGGCATGCCCGCGTCTCCACCGGCCGCCCAGATTCCGACTCTTCGCAGGTCGGCGCTGCTCGCGCCCGCATGCCGTCTTTCTGATAAACTCAAGTCTGTTGCAGGAGCGCGCCGTAGCTAGAGAGCTGGCGGCGCACGCTTCTGGGGACGTAGCTCAGTTTGGTTAGAGCGCTGCCCTGTCACGGCAGAGGTCGCGGGTTCGAGCCCCGTCGTCCCCGCCATTGATTCTAAAAATCTTAGATTCAGTGGCGTTCTATAGCGACAGTAGTCTCAGCCCACAATCCAACCCACAGCTAAGCAATCGCCTTCAGAACAGGCCCCGCTGCGTCGAGGCAAGTGCCCTGAGCCGCGCGCATCTTGTCTAAGCTGGACTGTGTATACAGGCGCAACGTGTTGCGATTTTTTCATGACGCAGAATGCCACCCTTCGACACACTGGAGTCGATTCTTAACGAAAGTCTTCGGAAAGGGAGTGGAGGGGCTTTCAGTTGGAAGCGAATACGACGCCGGATTCCTGGAGTCCGGTGATGCGCCTCAGCATATGGACGCTCGGGCTGTAATCAGGGATGAGTTCTTTGAGCGCAACGACCAGGCGGCCGATGTCGCGGGCTTCGCAGGCCTCGCGAAGCGATTCGAGCCAGGTGGCTATGTCTTCCTCGGGCACACCATTACCGATGAAAATGCGGACCTTTTCATGCCCGGAGGGAATCGTATCTTCAAGAAGGTTGCTCAATTCCTCGTAGAGCTTCTCGCCCGGGCGCGTGCCGGTGAATTCGATCTTAATATCTTCGCCGGGCTTGAGACCGGAGAGAAGAATCAGGTTTTTTGCAAGATCGACAATCCTGACTGCCTGACCCATGTCCAAGACGCAAATCTGGCCGCCTTTTGCTATGGCCGAAGCCTGCAACACAAGTTGACAGGCCTCGGAATTGGTCATAAAAAAGCGGCGCATCTCGGGATGGGTTACTGTGACCGGGCCGCCGGCGGCAATCTGTTTTTTGAAGGTGGGAATGACGCTGCCGTTGGAGCCGAGCACATTGCCAAAGCGGACCGCGATGTATTGGGTGCTGCCGTTCTGGAGAGCCAGGAGGATGAGTTCGGCAATGCGCTTGCTTGCTCCCATGACATTGGTGGGACGCACCGCCTTGTCAGATGAAATCATGACCAAATCCTCCACTCCGTTCTCGGCGGCGGCCACGGCGAGGTTATAGGTTCCGAAAACGTTGTTTTCGATGGCCTCAAACGCGTGAGCTTCCATGAGGGGAACGTGCTTGTAAGCGGCGGCGTGAAAGATCAAGGAGGGGCGGTAATAACGGAGAACGTCGTTCAAGCGAGCGCGGTTTTGAACGCTCCCAATCTCGGCGTGGAAGGGCACGTGAGGGAACGACTGTCGCATCTCGCGATCGATCTCGAACAGGGGAGATTCGGCGATGTCAAATCCGACGATGCCGGCGGCGTGAAAGCGGGCGATCTGGCGGCAGAGCTCGGACCCGATGGAACCTGCCGCACCGGTGACGAGAACGATTCTGTCCATCAATGTGTATCGGATTCTGCTCTCTTCGAGACGCACGGGGGTGCGGTTGAGGAGGTCTTCAACGGCAACTTCGCGAATCTGGGCTGCCAAGCCATCTCCCTGAATCAAGTCCCCTAACCCCGGAATGGTCCGGCATTGAACTCGGGCCTCATGGCACAAAGAAAGCATGGAGGCCATTTCGGGTCCAGTGGCCGATGGAATGGCGATCAAGATCATCTCTATTCTGTAGGCGGCGGAAAGCGCTTTGATCTCGGAGCCGCTTCCCAGCACTTGCACCGCACCGATGCGAAGCCCGTGTTTGGCGGGATCGTCGTCGATGAAGCCGCAGACGCGATAGGTAAGCTTTGGATTGTTACGAATCTCGCGCAGGAGGGTAATGCCGGCGTCGCCCGCGCCGTAGATGAAGATGCGCTTTCCCAATTCGCTCTGGCTGCGGGTGAGCGAGCGAAAATCCCATGTGACTCGAGCCAAAAGTCGAAGACCGCAGGCTCCCAGGAAGGAAAAAATGAAATCCAAAAAGAAGATGGGCCGGGACAATCCGGCGGACAGGAACAGACGAATCAGGAAGTAACTGATCAAGGATGCGATAAAAGTGGCCGCCGAGATTCGCAAGAGGTCGGATACAGCCACGTATCGCCATAATCCCCGATCGAGGTTGGCCGCGCGAAACACGAGAATCTTGACCGTAATCCAAACGGCAAGAGCATATGGGAATACATGCAGGTACAGCGGCGGCAAAATGAAGCCGAAGCGCAGAAGGAATGCCGCGGCAGCGGCCACAGCGAAGATTCCCACATGCGAGGCCCAGATAAGGACACGGCGCAACGCCTCGCTGCGAATAAAAGCATTCCGGCGATTCAACATGACTTGCAACCTCAGGTGATTCGAATCCATCGGGCTGGCGCGGGCATTCTCGCGCAGCCGCTTGCGTTTGTTGTCAGGACGAAGAAGGGGTGGAGCGTGAGCGATGCTCGCGCCTTCAGCCTCAATGACTCCTCGGCGCAATTCCCAGGATGGTTACGAACGCAGTTTGCGCGATGATGCGTAAATCGAAAAGAGGGCTTTGTTGTCGAAGATAGTCCTCTGCCAAATCGAGCTTCAGGGGAAGTATCCGCTGCTTATACTCCGCCAGGACGTCGGCGCTTTGAGCAAGAATTTGGTCTTCATGGCGAAAGCGGATGGATGCGAGATCGGTGATGCCCGGGCGCACTTCGAGGATCTTCTTATAGCGTTCCTTGTAGAGCTCGACGAACTCGGGGATCTCGGGGCGCGGCCCAACCACACTCATTTCTCCTCGCAAAACATTCCAGAATTGCGGAAATTCATCGAGTTTAGCCAGGCGCAAGATTCTTCCAACCCTTGTAATGCGAGCATCGCCTCGGATTGTGAGCGATGGACCCGGAGAAAGCACCCGCATGGTGCGAAACTTGAGAATCTGAAAATGTTTGAAACGCTGACCGACGCGCTCTTGCCGGAAGAGAATCGGCCTTCCGGATTCGGCCCAAACAGCCAGGGCTGCGATCAAGAGGATGGGCGCAAAAATGAACAGGAATATAGCGCTCAATCCAATATCGAGGCAACGTTTGATCCACATCTTCGCCGGCTTAGCCCTGCAGCACTCCAGGAAAAGGAACGACCTCACGCGACCGTCGGGAAAGGAGCTTGCATACGGCGCGAATCACGCAATCCTGATCTGCTTCGGTCATTCGGGAGTAGATGGGAAGGCTGACGGCCTGGCGGTATACGCGTGTGGCGTTGGGAAACTGTTCCGGCTGCAGGCCGTAGGTATCGCGCCAATAAGGGTGTAAATGGAGCGGAATAAAGTGTACGCTCGTGCCAATTCCGGCCCTTGCCATTTCCTCGATAAATGCATCCCGGGAGAGGGGCGCATCGTCATCGAGGCGGATCACGTAGAGGTGCCGGGAGTGCATTTCTCCCGCCGGCGGCATGGCGGGCCGGCGGAGGCAAAGGTGTTGGAACGCCGAGTCGTAGCGGAACGCCAACTCTTCGCGCCTACGCTGGAACCGATTCACTTTCTTCAGCTGGTGAATGCCGATGGATGCGGCAATGTCGGTCATGTTGTATTTGAAGCCCGGGGCAACGACGCGATAAAACCAGGACGGGGTCGAAGACGTGTACCTGTCGAAGGCATCGCGATCGATTCCATGGAGCCGCATTACGCGGCACCTCGCGGCGATTTGTGGATCACGCGTGGCAATCATGCCGCCCTCTCCAGTAGCGAGCGGCTTAGTTACGTAGAAGCTGAATACAGTGGCAGTGCTATCAAGAGTGCCTACGAGTCTTCCCGAGGCAGTGGCAGGAAGAGAATGGGCCGCATCCTCAACGGTTTTGAGTCCTCTGCGATGTGCGATGGGCAGGATGGCATCCATGTTGCAGGCCAATCCTGCAAAGTGCACGGGTATGATGGCGCGCGTCCGCGCGGTAATGGCTGCCTCTATTGCATCGGGATCGATATTGAGTGTGTCTTCATCAATATCGGCGAAAACCGGATCGGCTCCGAGATAGCGCACAACCTCGGCGGTTGCAGTGAAGGTGTAGGGGGTGGTGATCACCTGATCGCCGGGCCCCACGCCGGCGGCCTCCAAGGCGAGATGCAGACCCGAGGTGCCGGAATTCACGGCGACGGCCTCGATGCCAGGCGCCAGATAAGCTGCGAACTCTTCCTCAAACCGTTTTGTCTTAGGACCCGTGGTCAACCATCCGCTGCGCAAACTGTCGACAACCTCGGCAATCTCTTCTTCTCCGATGTCGGGTAAGGCGAAGGGAAGAAACCGGGAGGCATGACGCGGTTCCAGAGTTTCTTTTTCCTCATCGGCACGATTGATGGCAAAAGCGGCGGCATCGATCAGCGAATCGAAGGAGCCGACGGCAGCGCCTTCCAGGATTGATGGCGATTGATACTGATTCATCTCGCGCCCGGTATTGGTCGCAAACGATCGGACCAGAGTAAACCCCAAGCTCCTATAGAAATGGTTGACTGCCTCATTCGAATTCTTGTCGGTTGTCAGCAGTACGCCGTCCGCTCCAGCCCGCTGGGCCCGTTGCAGAAAGGCAATCACGAGTGTGCGCCCGATGCCTTTCTGCTGAGCCGGAGGGTCCACTGCAACGGACATGAGCTCAGCAGCAGCGGAGGCTTCATGGTTCGAGACACGCTGTTGAACCGCGCCGGCGAGGTAACGCAAACGGTCCCAGCGAAAGAGCGACGTGCGCAGGGCGGCGAACCCGAATTGCCACCACCGTGCCCGAAGCAGGCGGCGGTAAATGCCTCGTGGATTACTTGATCCACAAATATAGCCCGCCAGAGAGTTGGCTTCTTCGGCTACCAGCGCGACACCGGATGGGTCGCTTAAAATTCCGAGAAAGAAAAGGCGAAGGAACTCAGGCCCAAGCGAGGTCAAAAAGAATTGCGGAAATGCGGCGAGATGGATGCTTACAACAGCGTCAATGTCGCCTGATTCCATCGACCGAACCGCGAGGGAGCGGCCCGAACGCTCTACTGACGCCGCTTCAGCCGCCACACGCAGGGCGGCGCCGTTTCTTCGATCATGCAAAGGTTGGATGCTCACTTCGCTATGCTTCCTGGAGGCTGTGTTTGCTCTCGTACCAATGGCGGGTTCGCTCTAAAAAACCGGGAAGAATCCCATACTGGATACTGCGATCGAATGCATTGCCAACCTCGAAAGATCGTTGTCCCATGGCTTTTCGCTCCGCGGCATCAACCGCCAGCTTCTCCAGTGCGATTGCCAGAGACTCCGGGTTTCCTGCCGCGTAGGGCAGGCCGAGGCAGCGATCGGTCAGGAGTGCAAAGAGCTCCCCGGGGAGTGAACTGACAATGGGGAGCCCTGAAGCCAAGTAGTCATACAGCTTGTCGGGCATGCTGACCAGCGAATCCGGGCCGTATGCGCAGATACCGATGTCGCATAGCCGATAGAGGCCGGCCAACTGGGCGGGACGAAGACGGCCAAGATAGATGAGATTGTCGAGCTGTCTATCACGAATGAAGGCGCGAAGGGCGGGCAGCAGGGGGCCCAAGCCCGCGATCAGAATGCGGATATTTATCTTGCGATCGTGCAGCAGAACAGCGGCATGCATCAAGGTTGAGATATCGTAACTGTCGCCCAATGTTCCTGCATAAACAGCCCATATCTGATTCTTGGGTTTTCCCGGTAAGGGAACCTCGGTGAGAGGTTCCTCCGCAGCCGAACGAAAGGCGGGCACGTCGATGCCGTTAAAGATGATGGCCGAGGGAACTATGCGGCTGGCCGGCACCTGGCGCGCGATTTTTTCAAAGTCGGTTCTGCAGAGCGTGATGAGTCCGTCGGCACGTGTGTGATTTTTCTTGCGCAGCGCCATGAGGGGAGAAAATGCCAAGGGAGCCAACCCGCGCAAGCGCTTGGGCAATGCGAGCGCAAACTGTTCAGGCCAGAGATCCATGACATCGAGAATCAACGGACACTTCCAGTAACAAGCCAGCCAATAGGCCATTCTGCCGACGGCTTGAGGCGGATCGGTGGCAATGATCCAGTCGGGGCGTGCTTCGCGTTTGGCGCGGAGGTAGACGCGCCACGCGAAATGAAGTTCATTCCATACCCGTCGCAAGCTGATGCTGTTTCGGTAACCCGGGGATGGAACCAGCCGGACGCGGAAGCCAGGCTCGATATTCCGATCCTCCCAGTCGTGAGCGCGAAAGGCTTTGAAATGATGAGAGAAATTCGACGTCCACCAGACGACGTCGAACCCGGCTTTGGCAAGGGTTCTGCCAATGATGGTGTAGCGGTAATCGCGCCATCCCTCGCCAGGAATGGGGCCATAGGCATTGATGAGCCAGACGGTCATTGGCAGCAGCTGTGCGGAAGTTGCGGCATGGGCATGCTCATTTTTGGGGCTCAGCCGCCGCGGCCAAGTTTTGCCCG
Source organism: Acidobacteriaceae bacterium (assembly GCA_030042915.1). The sequence continues at coordinate 8,533 of JASHYS010000183.1, read as the reverse complement.
CGGGGGCCCTGACGAAGCAGAATGCTGCGGGTTGTCCTGGCGAATCGCGAGGGCAGCCACACCAAAGTGCGGTTTGCGCATACGCGGAGAAAGAATGCCAGTTCTTCGTTTACGGTCAGGGAAGGCCGGTTCAGCTGGAGCGAATACCCAAGGCACTGTTCGATTCGCCGCAGCGATCGGGGCCTTGCCTTGCCCTTGATCATCAGGTTTTCGATTGCAAAGTGCCTTTTCCAGCTAGAGAAGAAGCGGTCGAAGCGGTCGGAACGAGCCGATCCCGCGGTCTCAAACTCCCACGCGCTTTCGCCGGATCGCAGCAACTCGCGCAGGACGGACTTTTTCCACACCGATGCCCCTGTTGCAGTTCGATAAATCGCACCCTTGCGCACTTCGCCGAAATAATCATTGACCGGGTGGTCTGGCCTGGGCAGGGGATTGAGCCGGAGGTAATTGCCGTCTCTCCGGAGCAGATCGCCGATCGACTCCATAATGGCGATGTGGTTCGCTTTGCCTACAAGGAAGTGATCGTCGATCCACAAAAGGACGTAGTCTTCGCGAACCCGTTCAAGCCCTGCCCGCAGGGTATCGGACCATGAGCGGTCCGGGCCAACCGCAATGGTGGTGACTCCCCATCGCTTATATTGAAGAGCGTTCGAAACCAGATAGACGCGGAATGGACAATCGGGCCAGAATCTCCGGAACAGAGTAAAGAGGGGATCCCATAAGTCGCTGGATGCATCGTACGAGGCTACCAGCACGGCTACATTCTCAATCCCGGGTTCGAATGACTGCATTGCGAGGCTCCATTTACACGGACGCCAGCGATTTCAAACGTTCGCGATTGGCTGCAAGACCTGCCATGGCGAGGCCGGGAAGTATCCACGGGAAGGGCCAAAAGAGGATGTCCTGAAACATGGCCAGAGCAGCACAGCCGGCCAGGGCAGCGAGAAGCCAAGCAAAGTGGAGCCCAATCTCCTCGCCTCTTGCACGCGCCAGGCTGTAAATCCTCGACGAGCAAAGCAGCAAGATTGAAGAGAACGCGGCAAATGCAAGCCAGCCGTAATCGCTCAGGACCTGCACATAGGTATTGTGCGCGCCGGCATTGCGCAGGTCGTCAGGGTTGTCATTGGAGTTAGTCTGCTCAGTCTGTCCCGGTCCGACACCCAAGGGATGTTGGAGACCAATGCCGATTGCATGCCGGGTATACTCCATTTGCAGGCGACGGAGCTCCGGTCCGTAGTTATCTCCGCCCTGCAGGGCCGTAGCCCGGCGAAAGACGCTATTCTCGATTCCCAGGTAGCTCAGGCCCACCAGAGCGAGCAGGGTGATTCCGGCTGCGGCCAGAAGGCTCTTGACGACAACTCCGACCGAAACACGGAGAATGTCATGCCACCGGACGCGCAGACCAGCGTAGACCACAATCGCGGTCAGCGCGCCGATCCAGGCGGACCTGGAGGAGGTGGCAAGGATTTGCAGCGACAAAATCAACAACAAGCCTACCTTGAGCCCGCGTGAATTCCGCCACAAATTCGGACGCAAGGTCTCATCGAGGAGCCAAACGAGAATCACCAGCGTGTTGAGACCGAGCATGTTGGGATCTCCCATCAGGCTTTGATAGCGCGGCCCCCACATAACGGGAAAGAGCAGCGCGTCATTTGTCACCACCCCGGAGGCAACGAAAAGGCTCACAATGCCTGTACAAAAGACGCCGACGAGCAACCCTGAGAAAACGATGCGCGCGCGGACGCGCGAGTTGAGATAGAGCAGGAGAAAGGCAAAGAGTGCGAGGTTGCGGATGAAGTGGCCGACGAGGTACCAGGTGGGTACGCCGACCAGAACCGAAAGGGCAAAGGATAGAGCGAAAGCGGCAATGCAAACCCAGAGCGTCTTTCCGAAATAGACTCTGCGTATTTGGATGTGACCGTAGATGAAGCCCAGGAGAACAGTAGGAATGAGGAGGAAATCGACCGGATCGGGACCGACGAAGTTAATATTCAAGCCGGCAATCAACAAAAAGACCAGGAGCGAGAAAGCCACCTCCCAGTAAGTGAGGACGACAATGGCCAGGCCCGCGCCAAGCACCGCTATGGCAAGTTGGCCGCTGCGGTCGAGCGCGAGAAAAATACTAAGCGTGGTAAGGGCAAAACCGGCCCACGCCAGCGTCCAGCGCGCATCGAAGGTGGAGGCGGCGATACGCCTCATATGCGGCGTCCCTCAGAGAGATGGAGAAGATTGGAGTAAATGCCGAAGAATTCGCGAGCCATGATGTCGGTGCCGCGATATTGGGCTGCGAAATGCATGCATCCTGCCACCGCAATGCGCTCGCGAAGCTTTCCATCCCGTGCGACGCGCAAGATATGGGAGGCGCAGGCATCGGCATCTCCCGGACGAAATGTGAGCGCGGTTTGTTCATTCTTCACGATGTAATACCAACCCGACCCTCTGTAGCGAGAGCTAACGACCGGAGTCCCCATCGCGAAAGCTTCCAAGATCGCCAAGGGAACACCTTCACTTCGAGAAGGAAACACGAAGACGCTCATCTTGCGAAGCCAGCGGCTGACTTCGGGTCCAGAGATATTTCCAGTGAGCGTCAAACGATCTGTGATCCCGAGATCGTGGGCCATTTTCTCGACCTGAGGCCGAAGCTCGCCGTCGCCGATCCAAACGAATGAGACATCGGGCCGTACGTCGGACACGAGCTTGGCAGTGCGCAGAAAGGTCGAGGGGTCTTTCCTTTCGCAGAGTTGTCCGACGGATCCCACCACAAAGCCATTTCGTTGCAGCTTGTCATCGAGAGCAGTGTCCATCGCTTCGTTCCATAAAATGCGAGTTCCAATCACGACTGACTTCTCAGGGGCGACCACGCGGCAGCGAATGGCGAGGCGCCGGTCGCGCTCGGTGAGCATGGTGGAGCGGTCGGCAAGACTGCAGATCAATTTCTCGTAGAAGCGAAAAATAGCGCGCGCGAGCGGAGCCTCTTTTTGATCAAAGCGCAGCCCGTGTCCGGTGTAGACCACCGGGATCCCAGTCCCGAAAGCCGCGAGCACGCCCAGAAGTCCTGCACGGGCGGTGTGCAAATGAAGCACCTCGATCTGCGCCTCTTTGAGGATTCTGCGCAGATCGCGCGCTGAGCGGGCAATCGACCAGGGCCGGTAAAGCAAATTCAGTTCATGCCGTGTGCAGGCCGCGGGGAAAACATCAGATGGACGCGCCGTTCGTTTCTCGAAGACGGTAACATGGCAGTCAACGCCGCGCGCAGCCCATTCGGGGATCATCGACGCAATGTATCGCGCCACGCCGCCGGGAGCGTCATCGGCGCCGACGTGAAGAACGCGCATTCTGGCCGGCAACGTGCTGCGATGTGGAGCGCGGTGCATCCGAGACAGCGCGACTTTGCGATCGCGCGCGTCGAGCAGAAAGAACCACGCCCAGGTGGCGAAGACAGCAACCGCGCCTGCCGTCCCGCCGGCGGCCGCGGCAGGGCCGAATGGCAAGTGGCGCAGGGCAACCAGGATGGCGGCAAGTCCCGCGAGCGAGATGGCGCTGGGAAGCGATCTTTTGAAAGCAAGGCGCACCGCGTGTGGGCAAAGTTTCGACGCCTGCTGAAAGAGCAGCGCGGCTTCGAAGCTTACGCGCAGGGTGAAAGCCACGGCCGCGCCAAGAATGCCGAACCATGTGATGAGAAGGCAGGCCAAGCCAAGATAGAGAGGAGCCTGGATCATGTGAATCTTGGCTGGGAGGTCGGGGCGGCCGCGTCCCATCAGGAAATTCGCCGGAACCCAGCCGACCGAGTTGATCAGAACGCCGATGGAAAGGACAATCAGGACCTTGAAACTTGCGCTGGCGATCGACGGGCCCTGCCAAATCCGCAATATGTCGAACGCGAAAACGGCGACAATCGTTGTCGCAGTCCCCAACAGAAGCAGGATGTACCTGGTGGATCGAACAAACAGCTCCACCATGCGTTGGTCGCTCTCGCGGAGGCTGCTGAACCCCGGGAAGAGGACAGCAGCGATACTGGCGGGAATGATCCAGAGCCCATTCATCATTTCGAAGGGAACCGCGTAGTAGGTGACCGCGGCGACAGAGACGATGGCTCCAATGAGATAGCGGTCGATTTGCACAAGAAAGGGAACGATGCAATTGGAGACAGCAACCCACCCACTGTAAGAAAAGAGCTTCCAGAGTCTGGGGGTTCGTAAAAGCTGCGGCTTCCACTGCGATCCTGGAAGGAGAAACAGACAGCAAGCGGCGAAGGCAGCGGCGCCAGCCATGCGGATTGACAACAGCATCAACATGATTGCGGGCACACCGTATCCCAGGGTGCTGGCCAGAGCCGGTAGTGCGTAGGTACAGATGTTGATGGAGCATTTGACTAAGTTGACTGCGCCAAAGCATTGAACTCCCTCCAGAGCGCCGCGGAGCGAGGAACTTGCCAGTGCAAAGGGGGCGCAAAACGCGAGCACACAGACCATTACCCTTGCTTCGGGCAGCAAAGTTTTCGCGATGTGCAATGTCGATACGAGAGGCGACGCGCAGCCGAACAGCAACGCGGCCAGCACCACGCCGATCGCCGCTTGCAGAAGGCTTGATGTCCAGACTAGAGGAGGGATATCGTCGAAGCGGCCTTCGGCGGCCGCGGAGGCGACGAAGTTTGTCGTCGCGCGGCCAAGGCCGAGGTCCAGAAGAGTGAACGACCCAAGCAAGACGAAGGCGATGGCAATCAGCCCGTAGCGGTCGGGTCCGAGATTCCTTACCGTCACGGGGAGAAAGGCAAGAGCGGCCACAGCCACGGCGGCCTGGCCAGAGAAATTGATGATGCTGTTGCGCGCCAAGCGTCGAGCCGAAATCCCGGTGTATTTGCGGCGATCGGCTCTGACCGGCTCCGATTTTTCCAATGTGACTTCCATGGAACGGCCAAAATGCTGCGTTTCTATTGATGCATGTCACCGAGGTGCGCCAACTCGGCTTCTTCCGGCGAGCCGCCGAGGGTATAGGCTTTCAGAAGCTGCAGCTTTGCACCCTGATTCGGATCCTGCGCGATGCGCCGGTTTATCTCGCGGATCACGAAAAAAGTGGCGACGACAAAGGAGCAGCCGAGGACGGTGATCAGTACGATTAAAGACCTGCTGGGTCCGGACTTGCGGTCTGGAACCTGGGGCTGATCCAAAACGCGGACAAAGACCATTTGCCTACCCTCGTCGAGCCTTGCGTCTTCGTACTGGCGTGCGAGCTGCTCAACGAGCTGTTGGCGGTAAGAAACTTCGCGCAAAGCGCGGATGTAATCCATCCCAGCCTGGGGCATCTTGCTGGCGGCAATCAAAAGGTCGCCCTGCGGAGACTGGGCTTTTCGCTCGGCCGCATCCAACTGGCCGCGCAAGCTCTCCAATTCGTATTTCGCCTGAGCCAGAGAGGGGTTGCTTTCGGTGAGGTACGAGCGCATGCTGGCGATCTGCAGTTCCTTTGCTGCGAAGGCCGCTCTGAGCTGTGCTTCTTCTTCAACAACGGCCTTAGCCTGGAGATCGAGCTGAAGAACTCCAGTTCTGGCCTGGGTATCGCGAAGCTGGGCCTCGGATTGATCCAGCTCAGTCTTGGCATCTGCCAGCTGTTGATTGAAGAAATCGCGGCGCTGGGCCGCTTCTGCGCTGGAGAGATCGTGCATCAAGTTACGCAGCTCGTCCACATAGGCTGAGGCAATCGCAGCCGCGAATTCCGGGTTGCGGCCCCGAAACTGAATCGATAAGGTCCCGTCCTTGGTGACTTCGACATCGGTGTGGCTGGCGAGCTGATCGCGGGCACGGGAACGCGTACGTTGGTGATAGACATCGCGGAGGTGGAATTTGTCGACCAACCGGTCGCGAAGAGTATCGCTCTCGAGCATGGCGACATACACCTGCAGTGGATTGGTCAAGCCCACCCCGCGGCCCATCGCGGCCGAAACGCCTAGCTGGCCCATGAGCATCTGGGCGGCGGACTCTTCCTCCACCGGCGACAAGAGCACAGCTCTGGACGTGTACTCATTGGGCAAGGCAAGCGAGACAGCCACTGCGAGCACTGCACAAAGAAGGACGATGAGCAGGATGGTTTTCTTGTGCTTCGCCAGAATGACCAGGACATCGAGAACGGTGAGGCGGGTGGAGGCGTAATCGATTGGGTCACGCATTTTGCGCTATAGTCCTTCGACAATGAGTGGACCCCTCCGAGATGCCCGAAAACGTTCAGTAAGCTGTGCCAAGCACGGCTCCGGTCAGGGCAGTTTGGGAGAGGATTTGGGTAAAGTACGGGAGTTGCTGCATGAAGACGCTGGGCCCCTTCAACTTGGGTGGGACCACGATGGCGTCGCCGGGCAGGAGCGTGGTCTTTTCAAAGTCGCTCCACCAGAACTCGCCATGCGTCTGCCGGCTGATGACCGCACCGTCGGCGCGGATGAGGAACATACGCCTGATGTCGGCTTGCCGCGTGGGCCCTCCGGCGTCGTTGAGGTAGGCAGCCAGCCGCTTGCGGTGATCGTAGCGGAAGGCGTTTTCGTTGTAGACGGCGCCGGAAACCTGAACGGTATTCATGACCGGCGGCACGTAGAAGGTATCGCCGTCTTCGAGTGGGAATGCCGGAATGTCGTCAACGGTATCTGCTGTGGGCTTCATGGCAAGAACGATGCGACCAGTCGGCTGCACCCTGGCGAGTTGCGCAATCAAGGCTTGTTGGATATTCAACTGCGCCTGTTGATCGGCAGAGTTGGCGCCGACGGTTGAGATGGCGGCATTCCGCGCCAGCAGATCGCGCTGCATCTGGGTGGTGGATTGGCGGATCTCGAGCTCCTGAGCGAGGCGCGTGGAAACGCGGGTGAGGATAGAGGCGTAAAGATAGGAATGCGAGGTCAGTCCACCTGCCTGCTTGACGACATCCCTCAGCGTCTCTCCCGGAGAGATGCGGTAAACGCCGGGCGCGTTGACTTCCCCCGTGACGCGAACAAAAGCCGCGTGTTTGTCAGTAGCAAGGGGTGTGTCCTTTTCGGAAAAGATGGTGACCACATCTCCGGCGCGCAGGGTCTGATTCTCCGGCGATGCGGGGTTGTCGATGGCTGCACCCAGGTTGAATGCGATCAACCTGGTGCTGAGGTCGTGTTCGTCGAGGCGCTCGATGGCCGCGTAGTCCCAGTTGATCTCCTGGCTGTTCCGGGCCGCTTCAAAATTAATCTCGCCGCGGGAGTTGGCGGCCAGTGCCAGGTCCTTTCCGGCTGCGCCGGGGGCTTCGATCTGACCGTTCATCCCGCTCGCGCCCTGCCCGGGCTCCTGTCGATTGGTTTCGCCGGTAGCGGAGAAGCCACTTTGCGCATTCATCCCGGCTTGTGCGTTGATGATGGCCTGCTGGTTGAAGGAGGAGGGCGCGTTGGCGCCGTTTTGCGGGTTGAACTGGGCAGGCGAGAGTCCGAACGGATCGCCAGTTTTTTCCGGCACCAGGAAATTCTGCTGGTTCCAGTAGTCGCGGGTGAGCAAAAACTGCCGGGAGGGAATCAGGTCAGCGACGCGCATGCCATCGTGCCACACGTATCTGCCGGGCCGAGCTACATTGCCGCGGAGAGTGACTGCGTTCTCGAATTTTGGTGAAAGTGGATACACACGCAGAACGTCGCCATCGTGAAGCTGCCGGGTTAACCCCTGATCGTTGAGAGCGAAGGCCTCCACCTGCCGCTTTTCGTGGTTTTCAATGCGCTCTAAAAGGACGCGGTCTTCGTCGGCCAGGTTGGTCACGCCGCCCCCATCCCCCAATACCGCGGCGACGGTTTCGTCGCCCCTCAACTCGTAAATCCCGGGCTCGTTGACGCTGCCGATGAGAGCCACCTGCGGACCCGCGGGCGGGATATAGATGACATCTCCGGGGAGCAACTGCATATCGTGCGACTTGTCGCCGCGGCGCAGCAGATCGTAGACGTCGAATTCGGTGAGCTCGTGGTCGCCGCGCCGCAACTGGATATGGCGCATGGAGCCGGTTGCCGAAGGACCGCCTGAAATAAAGAGCGCGTTCACCAGCGTGCTGAGCGAGCTTACGGTGTACGCGCCCGGCTGGCGGGCGCTGCCTAGAACAAAGATCTGAATGGAACGCAACTGCCCCATGGTTACATTCAGATCGAAGTCCTTGTAGAGAGCGGCGATGGACGCGTGAAGAAAGCCTTCGAGCTGTTGGTAGCGCAGGCCGGCAACGGTCAGGCTACCCACCGTTGGCACGAAGATCTGGCCATTACGATCCACGGTTACGCGCGTATTGAGATCGATCTTGCCCCACGCACGAATGAGCAGCTCGTCGCCGGGACCGAGCACATAATCAGCCGGAACCGGGATGTGATCAAGAGGTGCGAAAGTTGTGGGAACCTCGTCGAAGAGCCTTCGGCCATAGACAGGAAGCGGATGGCCGGCGTCATCCTCGGCGAAGATCTCGAATTCGGTGCGCGTGGTGATAGGACCGACGACCTTGTACGGTGCGGGAACGATCACGGTGCGGCCGGGAGCAGGTTCGGAAGGAGGGGTAGCGATCTCTG
>JASHYS010000182.1 GCA_030042915.1 Acidobacteriaceae bacterium | reverse complement strand
ATACCCAGCAGGTCCAGAATGTCTTGCGCGCTGGTGTAGAGCTTGCCTTGCATGGCCAGCCCCAGCGCGAACATGGCGATGATGGAAATCGACAGCAGCGCACCGCGAATCCATTTGCGCAGCAGAAAATGTCCCGCGCCGGGGAAAAGCCATCCGGCGATGAGCGGGAGATAAACGAAACCCTGGCTTGATTGCTTGCCCGCGTTGGGTTTGCTCGCCGCGGCAGGCTTGTTCGGCGTGGTCGACATTCCTTCTTGACTATACAAGAGCAGGGCTGGCGGGGTTAGCGATGTCACCGCAACTGGCGGGGGTCAGCGAAGTCGGGATAAGCCAGGGTCGCGTTCTCTGACTCAAATGCGCACCAGCTCCTGCTGAATGCGGCCTGTCACCCAGGCTTTGCCGGGTGCGGTGAGCATGTTCACCTCGCTACGCACGCCGAATTCCGGCAGATAAATTCCCGGCTCGACCGAGAAGCAGGTATGCGGCAGAATGCGGCGCACGTCGTGGGTTTCAAGGTTGTCGAGATGCGCGCCGGCGCCGTGGATCTCGTGCGCGATGTTGTGGCCGGTGCGATGCACGAAGAATTCGCCCAAGCCGGCGTCACGGATGACCGCGCGGGCGGCATCGTCGGCCTCGAATCCGGAGATGGCACGATTCTGCGCGAAGGCTGATTCGACGAGCGCGATGGCGGCGTCGCGCGCGCGCCGAACAGCGTCAAAGAGAAGCTGCTCTTTGGGGCTGGGCTCGCGGCCCACCACGCCCGTCCAGGTGATGTCGTAGAAAACGGCGGTGGGCGTGTCGAGCCGGCCCCAGATATCGATCAGCAGGAAGTCGCCCTCGCGGATGGGCGCGGCTCGCTCCGCGGTGGGCTCGTAGTGTTGGTCTGAAGTGTTGGCGTTGACGCTGACGTCGGGGCCGTTTTCCCAGACCAGGCCTTCGCGGCGCAGGGCATCGCGCAGCCAGAGGACGAGATCGTACTCCGAAAGTCCGCCCGTTCGGCCGCCACCGCCCGACGACGGACGCAGGCGGCGCGCAATCTCCTGCCAGGCCTCGGCGACGATCACGTCGATGGCGCGCTGCGCGGCCTGGTGGCTGGCGACCTGCTCCGCTGTAAGGACCGCTTCGAACTGGCTGACCAGATCGGCAGAAGTGACGATTTCCTTCCCCCTGGAGCGCAGGAACTCGACTGTGCCGGCGTCGACCATGGAGACGTACATGATGTCGTTGTTGGGCGAGTACTCCATGGCGATCTTCTTCTGGTTTTGGAGGAGGTTTTCGAGACCTGCGTGCAATTCCTGCCAGCTGGAGTATTGCGCTTTTGCGCCGGGCAGGGCATCGAGGCGCGCTTGCTCGATGCGATGGACCAGCTTACGCGGCTCGCCCGAAGCGGGGATGAAGTAATACCAGCGGCGCGTGATGTGGATGTTGGGATCCATCCCCAGAATGTGCTCGGCGAGGGGATCGCGATGATGGTGGTCGTAGAAGAGCCAGCCATCAAGCGCGGATTCGCGGAGGGCTGTTTGGATAGCGTTGAGGTTCATAGGGAAATGATAGCGGGGCCAGCGAGGTTAGCGGAGATGGCGGGGTTAGCGCAGCGGTCACGCGGTGGCGCGGGGGCGGGCTTCCTGTCCCTTGGCCTGGATGCGAATCGCCACGTGCACCAGGCTCAATGCGGCGGGCGTGACGCCGGGAATGCGGCTGGCCTGGCCCAGGGTCTGCGGGCGCACGCGCTCCAGCTTTTCGCGCATCTCGCGCGAGAGGCCGCTGATGACGCCGTACTCGAGCCAATTGGGAATGGGAACCGACTCGGCGGCCTTGAGACGCTCGATCGATTTCTTCTGCTGCTCAAGGTAGCCGGCGAACTTGATCTCGGTTTCGACGGCGCGGGCCTCGTTGCGAAGGGTCGCACGTTCGATGGAAGAACCGAACCGCTCTCCCACCCTATCTTCAGCTTTTCCGTGGAAAAGCTGAAGATAGGATCGGGCACCCACGGCGAGGTCGTCCCGAAGTGCTGCGAGCAGGGGTTCGATGGTGACTTCGGGCCGCTTAAGGAGCTGCGCCCAGGTGAGGCCGGCGGTAGCGGGCTGCTCGCCGAAACCCGCGGCTTGCAACCTTTCGGAATTCACCTTGCCAGTCACTAACAAGCTCTCCAACGCGGCCATGCGCGCCCGCTTTTGCTCGTACTCGGCCCAGGCCTCGTCGTTAATGAGGCCGAGGCGGCGGCCATGGGGCGTAAGGCGCCGGTCGGCGTTGTCGATGCGTAGGTGGAGGCGGAACTCAGCACGCGAGGTGAACATGCGATAGGGTTCGTTGGTGCCTTTTGAAATCAGATCATCGATGAGGATTCCCGTATACCCTTCAGTCCGGTCCATTGTGAACGCCGGCTCGCCCTTGAGCCAGAGTGCGGCGTTGATGCCGGCCATGATGCCCTGGCAGGCGGCCTCTTCGTAGCCGCTGGTGCCGTTGATCTGGCCAGCAAGATAAAGGCCGGTGAAGGCCTTCACGCGCAGGCTGCGGTCGAGCTCAGTGGGATCGACGGAGTCGTACTCGATGGCGTAGCCGGGGCGCAGCATCTCGGCCTGGTCCAGCCCGGGGATGGAGTGGACGATCTGCCACTGCACTTCCATGGGCAGCGAGGTCGACATGCCGTTGACATAAACCTCGTGCGTGTTCAGGCCTTCGGGCTCAAGGAAAAACTGGTGCTGGGTTTTGTCGGGAAATTTGACGACCTTATCTTCGATGGAGGGGCAATAGCGCGGGCCGATGCCCTCGATGCGGCCCGAGTACATAGCCGAGCGATGCACGTTTTCGCGAATGAGGCGAAGCGTCTCAGGCGTGGTGAAGGCAATGTGGCAAGAGACCTGCGGCTGCACAATTTTCCTGGTATGGAAACTGAAAGGCGTGGGGTCGGCATCGCCGGGTTGCTCTTCGAAACACTCCCAACGGATGGTGCGGCCGTCGAGACGGGGAGGCGTTCCGGTCTTGAGCCTGCAGGTCCGAAGACCGAGAGCGCGCAGCGCTTCGCCCAGTAGAACGCTGGCCGGTTCGCCGCTGCGCCCGGCCGGATAGCGCTCCTCGCCGCAGTGAATGAGGCCGTTGAGGAAGGTTCCCGTAGTGATGATGGTGGCGCCGGCCAGGAGATTGCGGCCGTCGCGGAGCTTGAGCCCGAGAACTCGCCCGCGACGGCGCGAAGGGCGCGGGAGCTCGGGTGAGTCCGGATCCTTGCTTTCCCACGTCTCAGAGTCGAGACGCGGGGCGGCCAAGTCCTCGGGAGAGCCATCCTCCTCAATCACGAGATCCACGACCTCCGCCTGGCGGATGTGGAGGCCGGGCTGTGACTCTAGCACCTCGCGCATCTTCACGCGGTAAAGCTGCTTGTCACATTGGGCGCGCGGGCTCCAGACGGCGGGACCGCGCGAAGCATTGAGAAGGCGAAACTGAATGCCGACGGCGTCTGCGACTTCGCCCATGATGCCGCCAAGGGCATCGACCTCGCGTACCAGATGGCCTTTGGCCACGCCGCCCACCGCCGGATTGCAGCTCATCTGAGCGATGAGGTCGAGATTCATGGTGATCAGCGCGGTCTTCAGGCCCATGCGTGCGGCCGCCATGGCGGCTTCGCAGCCGGCGTGACCCGCGCCCACGACAGCAACGTCGTATTGCTCGGTAAAAGGCATCCAATTCTATTTTACGGACTGGGAGCAGCGGCGCTGACCGCGCAAGCCCGTTCAGCAGGACTTGCTCAAGAAATCACGCCGACCAGGCAAGGCGCGCCGGAACGTGTCAATACACCACCTGGTACGCGCGGCCTTCGAGAGTGGGCAGCTCCTTTTCATTCGATTGAAACTCGACGCGAACAGGAATGCCCGGCGTCAGGTCGTCGACATCGATCTCGGCAATAGCCCAGGAGGGGCCGGAGCTGACAAAGCTGCTACCATCGCTGCCGCTCATACGCAGCGGGATGGGACGCCCCGACTGCGTGGCTTCAAGGACAAACGGCTTGGGCGTGTTCTGGCCTGCAAAGGTAGTGGAGAGATCGCGGCTGCTTTGGCCGCCGGGGTCGTGTGCCAGCACGATCACTCGTAGAACGCCCTCAATAGGTGGATCGATGCGGGCCTCGATGGTGCCCGGCGCGGTGGATTCAAACGCGGCTTCAATAGGCTCAATGGAACTGGGAATGACGACGTCTTCCTGCACGCCGAAGCTATAAGCGGCCGCAGCAAAGGCGCCGAAACCGACCACCGCCATTTGGCCTGGACCGAGCTTGATGGTGTCGCCGCTGAGCCGAGGTACGTAGCCGGCGTCGCGAAAGAGCACGCGGCCCGCGCCCTGCGAAGCCTGATCAGCCGAAGCTGCGCGCAGGTCGAGCGTGGCTGCGGCTTGGCCGGGATTGACGACCACCGCCACCGTGCCACGCGCAGTTGCCCCGGCAAAACCGTAGGGCTGGCCGTCACCCGGAGACCCACCGAAGCTGCGAATCCGGCCGCCTTCCTGCAGGCTGAAAAAGAGCTTCTGCACACGCGACATCCATCCCGCGTCCGCATCCGCGATTGATTCGAGATTCCCGTAGATGTTATTCACCCAGCCGCCCCGGGCCATGGAAAGAAGGAAGGCGCCCTTCCAAGCAGGCAGTTGGGCGTGGACGCCGGGGATATCGGGCGCAGCAGAGAAGCCGCTCGAGTCAATCTGACGCAGAGCCACACCTGACTGCTCAAGTCGCCGCACGCGGTCGTCGGTTGCCACATCGATCGAACGACGGAAATTGGCCTGTGGCTGGACCGAGGTCAGCGGCTCGCCGGTGGAGAAGATCGTGGAGACTCCGAGACCGTCACCGACGAAAACGCTGGAGAGAGAGGTGTGTGCTTGCGCATTTGCGTTGCCGGCAGAAATCAGCAGCACCGCATCGCTGTTCTTATCGCGGAAGGCGGCAAGCGCTTTGCGCAGAGCCGCGGTGTTGCGGGCAACGATTTCTTCGCGCGTTAGCTTGCCTGCCGACGCGGGCGTGGCTGCGGTCAGGTCGAGCGAATCGAACTGAAAGAGGCGAATGCCGCGGTCGTACCAGGACTGCATGTCGGCCGTGAGGTCGGTGAGAAATCCGCCTTCGAACAACGAAAGCGCGCGGCCATCAACGCTCAGCGAGTTTTTCCATGCGGGCACGGGCTGCATCAGTCCGAGCGAGTTGCCGGCAAAGCGCAGGCCGGGCCGGATGCCGACGGCACGGCAGCGGGCGATCCAGGCATCAGGACCGTTGGGCCAATCAGAAGAGCGGCCAATGGCATAGCCGCCTGCAGGCGCAAACGAAACGGCGTCGAGCAGGTCGAAGTCGATGCGCACGCCAGCCCCTTTCAGGCGATCCAGCTGGTCCAGATCCCTCAAAGCCAGTTTTTCAGTCAGGGGGTTTGCGGCGGGTGTTCCATCCTGCGCGAAGGCGTGGCGGTAGATGGCGATGGGCTCCTGCAGGGCGGGCGATGCAGGGGGCTGCGCCAAAGCGGCAGCGGAGGCGAACAACGCCAGTAGAATCGCCCCCGGCCCTTGGCTGAACCGGATCACGGCAGCTCCTCCGGAATGAGTGAAGTTGGGCGCATGCGAGTTCAGTACCTCATATGTATCACGTTTGTTGATGTTTCGATGCAGCCGAAAATCGAGAAAAGATGGCATTTTGTTGTCCACCGTCCATTTTTTCCTCAGCACAGGCGCGAACCCGCGCCAAGTGGACGCAATTCCATTTGATGCGGAGGCGATACCCAAGGGAAAGGCGGCAGGTTGCGCGGCTTGTTGGTTATCGTTCACGCGGCACGCAGCTCCAAAATGATGGCGGCGCCGCGGGGCTCCAAATTAACGGCGGAAGCGCGCCCGTTCTGGTCGCGCAGAATTGAAGCGCATAGGCTCAGGCCCATTCCTGCCGTTTCCTCCCCCGCTTGAGCAGGAACGAAAGGATCGAAGGCTCGCTCAGGATGGATAAACCCCGGCCCGGAGTGGCTGACCGAGATCTGCACAAGGTTTCCCTCCCTGGCAGCCTCGAGGCGAACGGCTTTTGTCTCGACCTGCTCTGCGGGCATGCGCTCGCGCTCCACAGCACTCATGGCGTACTGCAGGCAGTGCAGAACGGCCTGACGCAACTGCTGGGCGCCGCACAGAATGCGGGGCAGACCTGAGGCGACGTTCACCTGGAATTCAATCGAGCGTTGCAGAAATTCAGGGCGATAGAGCTGCTCCATGTCGGCCAGCAACTCGCTGACCGAGACCGCAGCCGGCAGATCGGCGTGCGCATAAGATACGCGCGACAGGCTCCGTAGCGTAGAGCGAATGCGGCGCGCCTCGCTTACGATTGACTCCACTGCTTTGCGGTCGTGGGCCTCGAGCGCAGAAGAATCCTCGAGCAGCGATGCGTAGCCAAGAATGACCGTGAGCGGATTGTTGAGCTGCTGGGTCACGCTGCCGGCCAACTGGCCCAATCCGGCATACTTTTCTGAGTCGACGAGCTTCTCGAAGAGCATGGTCTGGCTGCGGGTGGCTTGCACGCGAGCGGCAAGCATTTCAATTGGTAGTAGGTCGTCGGCGCGCGGCTTGTCAGCATCAGGGCCCGCACTGCTTTCGTCGATGCCGCGCATGGCTTTGAGCACAAGAGCGCCATCCACAGCGAGGCGGCCGGCCATGGGAACGGCAAGCACCGAAGTGAAGTGCAGCCTCTCGAGGTCATCACCAGGAATGAGCCACGGAGTCAGATCGAGGCGCAGCGTCTGGCTTCGTTCGACCACTTGCGGCGCCGAACCCGGTTCCAGAAATCCGGCCACCGGAATACGCTCGGCAAGAGCGCCCAGAGCCTTGACCGTGGCCGGCTCCAGGCCTGCCGAGCCGGCCAAACGGTATCGTCCGGCGCTTTCGAGCAGGAGAGCGGCCTGGCTGAACTGGCTATGCTCTACTACGGTTTCGCAAATCTCTGCGCCCTGGTTGTCGAAATCCTCCACCTTGCGGCGAGTGAGGATCAGCTTGGAGTAGGCCTCAAGCTGATGCCGCACCTGGCGCTCGCGCTCCTGAGTCAGCTTATTGGCGTTCAACTCATCCTCGAGCGTGAGCAAAATCATGCCCACTGCGGCCACGATCTTGGCCATCACAATCACCTGCGACAGACCGAACGCAGCATGCTGGTCGACCCAGGGAATCATCCGCAGGAAGAAGAGAGACCACGCCACAAAGCCGAGCACGCTCAGGAAAACCCCCGGTGAAAAGCGGCGGAAAACGAAGACCAGCAGCACTGCCGCCATTTGCAAATTGACCGACTCAATGAAGATGAGGCCCTGATCGGCTCCCCATATGCAGCAGACCCAGATGGCGACGCAACCCAGGATGCCGCTGAATGACACTCCCACCCACGTGGGCACAGTGCCCTTGACCGTGCCCCACAAGACCCCGATGCCGAAGCACAAGCCGGCCAGAAAGGGAAAAACATAAAACAGCGGCCCGCGCGGCGCGGTTCCGTTAAACACGCCGTAGAGGAGTATGGAATAAACCACTAGTACAAGGATGTAGGGCACCACGAAGAGGACGTGAAATCGCCCAAAGCGAAATCGCAGCGCCGACAGTGAGCCGAGAAACATGGCGGCGCTGATCTGAATGGCCGTCTGTCCAGTGGCGTCCAGCCAGTGGTGGTTCAGAGCCAAAGCCCCCCTGGAGCCCATGGGATAGACCAGCACCATGTAGACAAGGGAGAACAGAAAACCCAGGAACCACAGCAGGGAACGGGTGTTGCGGAAACGGAGATAGAGATAGCCAAAGGCGGGCAAAAAAAGCGCCGTCAAGATCAACGCATAGGCATGATCATAATCGGGCATGCAGGCTGTGCATCTCCTTCCCCATCAGCGGAAAGTACAGATATGGCGGCTTTTGCGGCTTCAGGCAGCCGGATCGCCCCCATACCCGCGGGGACAAGAATGCCTTTCTTGCTCGCGCCGCAACAGACACTACCCCTGCTTAGCTTGAGGCGCCCGAAAGGCAAAGTACATGCGTCTAAAGTTGCAAGGGGAGTCAGCTTTAAGTGAAGGGCGCCCGGATGCGCGAAAATCGAACCAGGAGGGAATTTACGGTGCGGATGCCAAAGTGGATCGCGGCTCTTGCGGTGGGGATGGTTGCCCTTGGCGCAAACGCCCAGAATCATGACTCCTTTACCCCCATGCCGCTGGATGCGGGCTTCGGCCGCATGGACATTTCCGATCCCTCCATTCCCGCTGAACAGATCATCAAGAATTTCGCCGCCAAAGAGACGGAATTCCAGGACGCTCTGGATCACTACACCTATCGCCGCGTTGCCCGCGTGCAAACGCTGGACGACGACAACAAGGTGGATGGGGAATGGTACGAGGTCGACGACGTAATCTTTGATCCCTCAGGCAAGCGCACCGAGAAGGTGGTATTCGCGCCGGCCAGTACCTTGCAACGCGTGATGATGTCGGAATCGGATTTCCAGGACATTCAGCACGGCTATCCGTTTGTTCTCACCACGGCCGACGTGCCTGAGTACAACATCCACTACGTTGGGCGCCAGAAAGTCGATGAGGTGGATTGCTTCGTGTTTGATGTGAGCCCTAAGACGATCGAGAAAAACAAACGATATCTGGACGGTCGGATTTGGGTTGATGCCACCGATCTGCAGATCGTGGTGACCAACGGCCGAATGGTGCCCGACGACACGCGCAAGGGCCACGAGGATCTGCATCCTCCGTTTATGACGTGGCGCCAGCAGATTGACGGCCACTACTGGTTTCCCGTGTACACCAAGGGCGAGGGCATTCTGCACTTCAGCGGCGGCAACGGCTATATGGCAGAGGATGTGCACATCCGCGACACCATCAAATACACCGACTACAAGCGCTTCGGCTCAACTTCAAAAGTCTTTTACGGGGGCCAGGACATTACCAACAACGGTCAGCCGCAGAATTCACAGCCCAGCCAGCCAAAAAAGTAGCACGTCAAAATGGCGCGTTCGCATCATTGTGCATGCCTGGCACATGATCTACTGGAATTCGAGACGGGCCACTCCCGCTGAGCGCCCTGCTCCAATGACATGAGGCGCCTTCGCAAGCAGATATGGCAGGTCGTCCGCAGCGCGATCGTTGCGGCATGTTTTTGCGCGTTGCGCACGACCGCCCAGGCGCCAGCGCCGCAAGCGCCCGCTGCG
Source organism: Acidobacteriaceae bacterium (assembly GCA_030042915.1). The sequence goes on along the minus strand of JASHYS010000182.1, from coordinate 4,752 downwards.
CCGTCAACTTCCCAGCAAACCCAAACGAGCGACACCGATGCGGACGATTCCGACACTGTATTCCCTCACTCGGAAAGCGGCCGCTACTGGATCTCGGGGCAGGCGAACATCATCGTGCAGGGGCATGGAGCGTTCCCGGCGCAGTACAGCGGGCCACACAGCCTCACCAATTGGGCGCAGACCACGACCACTCACCTGTTGACTCTCTTCACCGGCTACGAGCTCACACGCACCACCGAAGTCTTCCTCGATGTGGAAGACGCTACGGGCACCGGTATCGGCAACACCACCGGCCTCGCCGGTTACGTCAACCTGGATGCGGTGCGGATCAGGCTCGACATGCCGGGATCGAAAGACCCTTACCTGGCGCAATTCATGCTGCGCCAGATCATCCCTCTCACCGAGGAACGCGTCGCCGCGGACCGTGACGAGCTGGATCTGGCGACCTCTCTGCCTGTGCGCCGCATTGAATTCCGCCTCGGCAAGATGGACCTGACTGATTTCATCGATGCCAACACCTACGGCACCGACAGCAACCTGCAGTTCCTCAACTGGACAGTCGACGATAACGGCGCTTACGACGTTGCCTCCAACACGCGAGGCTATACCGACGCAGCCATGCTGGAATACGACGATCGCTGGTTTTCAGCGCGATTTGCCGAGGCCTTGATGCCGAAGACCGCCGACAGCAATTACCTTGATGCCAATCTGGCCCGTGCGCGAGCGGAAAATCTGGAACTGGAGGCACAGGGCAAGGGCATCGCGCACCGGGCGGGCGCAGTTCGGCTGCTCGGCTATCTGAATCACGGTGACATGGGCAACTACCGCGAGGCAATCGCGGAGTTCCTCAACCATGAAACTCCGACCCCCGACATTACGGCAACGCGCCAGCAAGGCCGCCGCCGCTACGGGTTCGGCCTGAACATGGAGCAGTCGATCAGCGACAACTTCGGCCTGTTCGCGCGGCTGGGTTGGACCGATGGACATAACGAGACCTTCTGTTACACCGAAGACGACCGCACCGTGCAGGTTGGCGGCGTAGCCTTCGGCAGCCTTTGGCGCCGCAAGAGCGATCGCGCCGGCGCAGCTTTTGTGACCAACGGAATTGTGGCCGCTCACCAGCAGTATCTTGCGCTGGGCGGACTCGGTATCATGCTCGGCGACGGTGGATTGGACTATCAGCGCGAGAGGATCGTTGAGAGTTTCTACACCGCGCACCTGTGGCGCGGGTTCTTCGCCTCCTACGACTTTCAACATGTGAATAATCCTGGATACAACCAGGCGCGTGGGCCCGTCTCAGTCTCGGCCTTCCGCTTCCACACGGACTTTTGAGAAAACGAAACGACGCATGCCGGGCGGCTCAAGAGCGAGGGGGTTACGGCAATAGCTCGCCCGCACCCATCAGAATCAGCGAGCGCTGCGCAAAGGGTGAGTAAACCAGCAGCGTTGTGCAGGCCAGCGCAAGACCGAAGTTGATGTGGTGCTGCAGCAGGAGCGGCGACAGCGACCACAATTCATCCAGGACGAGCAGGAACGGCCAGAGGCGAAGCAGCTTTTCGCGGACCGCGGGTGCGCGAAAGAGAACCGCGCAAAGCAGAAAGGCGCGGACCGGAATGAGAACAGCGGCCGAGACCACGAGCACATCGAGCACCAGCGCCGCTTTGGGCAAAGGCGCAAGCAAATCTTGAATCTCCGCAAGATTGGCCAGAGCACCGACATAGAAACTCAAGTACATCAGTTGCAAGAGAATGAAGAGCGTTTGCACCACAGCATACGAGGTTTTCGGAAGCTCCCGCGCTGTGGCCAGAATGCTGCCGCCAAAGCCTGCATCTCCATCGGAGGGAGCGCCTGAATCAATTGCTGCATCCGCCGGGGATTGGTCGTCCGGTTGCTCAGGTTTAGCTGCAGGCTCGATACGCTCAACGGGCGCCAGGAAACGATAGCCGCGGCGAGCCATTGTCTGGATGAAACGGGGATTGGCGGCGTCATCTCCCAGGGCTTCACGGATGCGATTGACCGCCGAGTTCACACCATGTTCGTAGTCCACGAAAGTTCCGTCGGGCCACAGCTGGCGCGAGATTTCGTCCCGTGTAACCACCTCGCCCGGCCGATCCAGAAGTATCAGGAGCACCTGGAGCGGCTGTGCGCTGATCTTGACCAGCGTCCCCTGGCGGCGAAGTTCTTCCGTGGCGGAATCCACTTCAAAAATCCCGAAGCGATAACGGCGGGCTGGCCGCGGTCCGGTGAGGCTCTCTGCCATATCTTTCCGATCAGTTTAGACGATTCGCGAATGAATCCGGACCGTTAGCTCGATAAACAACTTGTTGGAACTGCAACGCCCCGAAGGCCTTGCACGGTGAGAAACAACTTTCGCCGTGTGAGACGCCATGCATTGCGTTCGCCGGCTGCGCAAGGTAAGGTGCGGAACATGAAGCAAGTCCGGCATTCCAATTCGCGAAGATTTCGGGCGGCAGTCGCATGGCTGCTCCTTCCAGCTGCTTCGGCTGGCGCCGCCATGGAGCCCACGCCGGCGGCGACGACGGGATTCAATGCCTACGTCGCGCGCGTGGAAGCGCGCCTGGCTGACGAGCACCACTCGGCCGATTCTTTCCTGGCTCCGTTCGATTGGGCGCGGCTGCGCAGTGGCGATGTGATGATCGACCAGCTTTCACCAACTAATGGCGCTGAACTACCTGGAGCCTTGCTGCACGATTGGAGAGGAACGGCATTTATTCCGGGAGGCCGCGGCGCCGATTTTGAGCGGGCGATGCGAGATTTCGGCACGTACCCGCAACTTTATGCTCCACAGGTACTGACGGCCAGGGTGATCACGCACGACGGCGATCACTACCAGGTGGCCATGCGGGTGCGACAGAAGCACGTGCTGACGGTGGTGATGGATACAACCTACGACGTGACCTTCGGACGGGTTGACGCGAAGCACGGATACAGCGTTTCGCGCAGCATCAGGATTGCAGAGATCGACTCGCCCGGTACCAGCCATGAGCGCGTGCTCAGCGCCAGCGAGGCACACGGATTCCTGTGGCGGATGAATACCTACTGGAGCTACGAGGAACGCGACGGAGGGCTGTACATCCAGATCGAGTCGATTACGCTCTCGCAATCCGTACCCACCGGTCTGGGGTGGGCTGTCGATCCATTCATCGAGAGCATTCCGCGCGACTCGGTGGACTTTACGTTGCGCGCCACGTGCCAGGCGCTGCGAAGATAGCCATCTCCATTCCCAAAATTTGATTGAGAAGAGAGGATTCGCCATGAAAGCGATGATGATCCCGGAGATTTTTGTCGCCATTTTTCTGCCGGCGATGGCTTGCGCACAGACGCCAACCCCGCCCGCGCCAACGCCGGCGCCGGATTCTACGGGCCATGGAGCCTACGACTTGCTTTACCGCGCCGGACTCACCTGTGGTGGAGGCGCATCCGAATCTTCAGTCTCGGTGAAGCCGACCATGCAGTGCGGCGCCGGCTTTACGTTTCTGCCCTTCCTCAATCTCGAAACCGGGGTCATGGGCCCGCAGGCAAACCGAAGTCCTGTTTCCGGCTACCTGAGCACAGACCTTGTGCTGCCTCTCGTGTCACGAAAGACAGCAAAGCACGATTTCCCGCTCTTCGTGGGCGGATACACGCGCATGTTCGAGACCGGCAATGCCCTCGACTACGGTCTCGCGTTTGCACACTCCATCGATTCGTCGCATTCCATTCAATTCGAGGTGCGCGATTACTGGGCCAATGCGAATCCAGCTCAACACAACGTTGTTTTTCGCGTGGTCTGGCTGGTTGGCGTGCCGGACTAGATGCTCGATCGGATGTGAATCCAACGGCAGTGAAAGGAGAATGAGATGAGTACCCAGGTAATGCTGGCACAAAATGAGGCAGGTTTCAAAAGCGCGAATCGCGTGAACCAGGCTCTGACGGCGCAAATTGAGAAGCGCGCGTTGCAGTGGATGGCGCAGCGCGCGCCGCGCTGGGTCAACTCTGACCAGCTCACGCTGCTCGGCCTGGGCGCGCAGATTGCAGCAGGCGTTGCCTATGCGTTTTCGCGTTACGATCGGCGCGCATTGCTGCTGGTGATTGCATGTGTGGCGCTGAATTGGCTGGGCGACAGCCTTGACGGTACTCTGGCGCGCGTGCGCCGCCAGGAGAGGCCGCGCTACGGATTTTATGTCGATCACATGGTCGATATTCTCGGCGCCGTTGCGCTGATGTGCGGGCTGGGCGCGTCGGGCCTGCTGCACTGGCCCGTTGCGATGGCCATGCTGATTGCGTTTTTGCTGCTCTCGAGTGAAAGCTACCTGGCCACCTACACACTTTCGCGCTTTGAGCTTTCGCAGGGCATCTTCGGACCAACGGAGATTCGCATTCTGCTGGTTATCGGCAACCTGGCAGCGCTGCGTAGCCCGTTCTCGACAGTCTTCGGGCATCGCCTGCTATTGTTTGATTTCGGTGGGACGATTGCGGTGTTCTGCATGGCCGCGATGGCCATCGCGGTAACCGCGCGCCATACCGCCCAGCTCCACCGGCAGGAGACCCGGAAATCGGAGCCGCTCAAATGAACACAATCGTCCGGTGGGGTAAATTCAACGTCGTGGGCGCCGTGGGCATGGCGGTGCAGCTGGGAGCGTTGGCAATTTTCAACCGGTTGTGGCCGGGCCATTATCTTGTGGCCACGGCCGCGGCACTGGAAATAACCCTGGTCCACAACTTTGTCTGGCACCTGCACTTCACCTGGCG
>JASHYS010000181.1 GCA_030042915.1 Acidobacteriaceae bacterium | reverse complement strand
AAGGTGGAGGGCGTTTACAGCGCCGACCCGGTGCTGGTGAAAGACGCGGTGAAGTACGACGTGATTACCTACATGGACATTCTGCAGCAAGGCCTGAAGGTGATGGACCTGACCGCGGTGAGCCTGTGCAAGGACAACAACCTGCCCATGATCATCTTCAACATGAACCGGCCGGGAAACATCCGGCGCGTGGTGATGGGCGAAAAGGTAGGTTCGCTGGTAACGGCGTAAGAAGCAGGGAATAGCCAATAGCCAGTAGGGAGTAGAAATCAGAGCCGTGCAAATGCTTGAGATTTCGCGCCTTTAACGCCCTCGTTATCCTTCGGCAAACTCCAGAGTCGCCAACCAAATGGTTGTTTTCTATTCACTACTGGCTACTCCCTATTCCCTGTCTCTACGGAGCGTCTAACTGTTCGTGGATACCCGCAAGCCAGCACCGTTAAACGCACTTACCGGCTTGCGCTGTTTTGCGGCTGTCAACATCGTCTTATTCCATTTTTCCAACCCCCAGTGGTTCGGGTTTCTGGCCCCCGTGGTCAACGCCGGCTACGTCTCGGTCAGCTATTTCATTCTTCTGTCGGGGTTCGTACTGGGGTACAACTACAACGATCGCGCGCGCGCCGGAGACCTGGACCGGGTGCGCTTCTGGAAGACACGCTTCGCCCGCATCTATCCCATTTATTTCTTGAGCCTGCTTCTCAGCCTTCCGCAATTGCGCGGAGACTACCAAACGCACACGCATGGCATGTTCTGGGCAGGCGTGGTGCTGACGCCGCTGCTGCTGCAAGGCTGGATACCGGCCATTGCCATTTTTCTGAATACGCCGGCATGGACCATGTCGGCCGAAGCCTTCTATTACGCGATCTTTCCCTGGCTGGCGCGATGGAAGCGCCCGGTGCGCATCGCTCCGCACCTGGCCAAAATGGCCGGCGTGTGGGCGCTGGGGCTGATTCCCGGCACGCTCTACATGGTCTTCAATCCCGACGGCATTCCGCGGCCCGATCGCTGGAGCTACGGGCCCTGGTTGTGGGCGCTCAAATACACGCCCTACTCGCACGTATTCAGCTTCATCTTCGGCGTGATGCTGGCCAACCTGCACCAAATGCTGGAGCGCACCAGCCTGCTGCGGCTGTGGCTGGCGATCATTGGCTTCGGAGGAATCTACGGGGTGCTGAGCCTGGGCCGAGTGGTGCCGTACGCCATGGTTCACGACGGGCTGTTGATGCCGCTGTTCGGGTGCCTGATTCTGGGCCTGGCCGGAGAGAACTTGTTGTCGCGTGCGCTGGGCGTGCGGCCTTTGGTGTTTGTCGGCGAAGCCAGTTACAGCCTGTACCTGCTGCACTTCAGCCTTTGGACGCTGCTGCATCGGTCTCACGTGCTCGACTGGCTGCACCTGAGCCGCTTCGATCCGTGGCTCAGCTACGTTTTGCTGATTGGGGCGGCCATTCTGGCTCTCTATTTCATTGAGAAGCCGGCGCAGCGCAAACTGAGGCAGTTACTGGGAGCGACGACGGCGATCAAGCCGCAGCGCGTGGCGGCCGATTGAGGCAGCTTCCTGATCCCTATTCCCTAATCCCTGCTTTTACGGCGTCACCACCTGTATGGCATGGTTGCCGTGAGGAACGGCGATCAGAGCCGTGGGATTGGCGCCGGTGGGATAGGGCGTCAATTCTGTCGCCGTGAGCGACCCGGTATTGGGGTTGAGCCGGAAGCCGGAGATGCTGTTGCCCAGATAGTTGGCGGTATACACGTAACGCCCCAGGCTGGGATCGACAATGATCGATACCGGATCGGTGTCGGTGGAGTTGCCCGTTGAAGAGGTTGCATTCACGACCGTGGATGGAGTGCCGGTGGGCAGGGAGATGGTGTAGGCCGACACCGTCGAATCGAGCGAATTGGACAGGTAGATGTAGATGCCGCGCGGATCGATGGTAAGGGAGGTGGGCTGGTTGCCGGTCTTATAAGGTCCGCTGACCTGGAAGCTGAGCGCACCGCCCGATTGCACGTTATAGCCAATCAGCTCATTGGAAGCGAAGTCGGTGACAAAGACAAAGCGGTTGGTGGGGTCGGAGGCGAGGGCGGAGGGCTTGACGCCGGCCTGGTAGGGACTGCCGGAAACGGCGGTCAAGGCGCCGCCTGAGCCTACGGCGAAGCCGAAAACCCAGCCGGGATTGGCATTGCTGGTGGTGCTGCCGCCTGGATTGTAGGCGGATTTGTCGTAGGCGGTCGCGTAGACTGCATCGTTGTCAACCAGCACATTGACGGCCGTGGGCACCATGCTGTCGCTGCTGTACGGAGACGGAAGGGTAAGCGGTTCAGTGGCAGCGGCAGAACCGATGGTTCCGGAACTGAGAGCGTACTCGGTGAGAGTGGCCGATGTGGTGCCGGAAACAACGTACAAATAGGTGTTGGCGTTGTTCACCGCGAGATAGACGGGGGCGGCCGAAGTGGTGATGGAGTCCTTCTGAGTCAGACTGCCGTCGGAGGCGACGGCGAAATGGACCACGGAGTTGTTTCCCTGGTTGGCGACGTAGAGATTCGCGTAGTCGGAGGTCACGGCCAGGGCCACGGGGCCGGTTCCCCCCGAGGCGACAATCTTATCCACCGGGCGCAAGGCTCCGGACTCGGCGTCAGCGGCGTAGATTTCGATTTGCCCGGTGCTGCCCGACGAGGCGCCTGCTGAGCAAGCGACGTATACATAGTCGATGGTGACAATCAGGCAAGCCGACAGGAGACTGGCCGCGATCAGTCCGATCACTGCCACCAGAACCAGCTGGCTTAATTTACTCAACTTCATGCGCTTCCTTCATCGTGGGCCTTGGTCAAAGAACACTTGAACAACTTGTTGAGGTGCTCGTGGTTATTGTAAAAGCCGGATGCCGCGCGTTGCCACAAACTCCGTTGCCCGGCCGGGGCCATGGTGCGCCGTCACGGTTGCTGAATGCCGCCTCCTGTGCCGTTGTGCGGAATAGCCGTTACGGCGGTGGGCTGCGCGCTGGTCGCATAGGGAGAATCCTGGGCGACCAGCAGCGTTCCGGCAGTGATGCTCAGTTCAAAGTCAGAAACGGTGTTGTTGAGAAAATTGAGTGTGTAAAGAAAATGATTCGTCGAGGGGTCGACTCCGATGGCCACCGGCTGCACACCGGTGGCATAGTCGCCGATGCGTGTGAGCGCGCCGCTGCTCATGGAGTATGCGGTCACGGTGCTGTCGAGAGAATTGGCCACATAGACGAAGGGATACGAGGGATCGACTACGACGGCATCGGGCTGATTGCCGGCCGGGAAGGGGCTACCTGTCAACGCAGTGAGCGCGCCGCTTGAACCGACGGTGTAGCCCAGCACGTTGCCGCTGGCGAAATCGGTCGCGTAGACATAAGTGCCTGAAGAGTCGCTGCCGCTGGCGATGGCCGTGGGATCGACGCCGGCGGGAAAAGGTTGGCTCAAGGGAGTGAGTACACCGCCGGAACCGACCGAGAAACCGAAGATGTAGCCGACGCTGGGCGAAACGGAAGAGTCGTAAGCGGAGACGAAGACATCGGCGCCGGAGGCGAGAACCGTCACCGCGGTGGGGACGATCACGTCATTGGGCGCGTTGGGCAGGGTCAGCGGCCAATACGCACCGTTGACGGCCGGATTCACAACCGGCGTGCCCAGGCACACCGTGGCGGTACAAATGCTGCTGGATGCTCCGCCCGGCTCCAGCGGAAACACGCCGATGGCGCCTGAGCAGGGTTCGGCGGGCGAGCACAGCGGAAGGGGCTGATAGGTATCCACCACAAAAACGTACGATTTGTTGGCCGCGATGGCGAGGGGATAGATGCCCGGAGTATTAGCGGTGTAATTGCCGTAAAGTTTGCCGTCAGTGCCGATCTGGAATTGGACGACGGTGTTGTCGAGTTGATTGACGACGAAGAGATTCTGGTTATCGGCCGAAACGGCTTCCGCAACGGGGTCGCGCCCCAGTGAGGGAAACGGCGAAGTGGGAATCTGGCGCATGCGCCCCGATTCGGAGTTGATTTCGAAGACGTTGATCTCGCCGTAGTTGTTGGCGCCTGCGGCCTTGGCCGACGCGACGAAGACAAAATCCACGGTGAGCGTCTCAGTGAACTGTGAGCAGGCAGTAATCAGCGATGCCGCCAGCAGACTGGCCGCGGCAACCAGCACAAGGGCAAAACCGGAGCGAATACGCCGGGTATGCGGTTCGGCCGCGGGGTCGCTCTGATTTTGCGTTTGCCGGCTCAATTTCGAGAACTTCATGCGCATCTTTCGTCAGCGGGCCCTGCCGCAGCCCACGAAAATAAACAGATTTGAATATCGAACTCCTGCAGCCCCAGAGGTTTCAGAACCCCCGGGGCGGGCTCCGCTTTGGCGTTATCCGGTGCGCCCGTCCATCAGGCACCACGTGGGCGGACCCTGGAGCGTGTAAGTGCTGGTGGATCGCATGTCGTCGAGCTCGCCCGAGTTGGGGTCAAGAACCCGGCCAGTCACAGTGGAATCGTACTGGTTGGCTTCAAAAATGAATTGGTTGGAAGGATCTTCGACGATGCACTGCGGGCCGGACCCCGAGCCAAAGGGCTCGCCAGCGATGAAAGTGAGCTGGTAGGAAGGCGCAGTAGTCAGGAAGTAACCGGCGATTCCACTCTCCGGGTTGGGTCCTATAACCTCAGTGCCTTGGTTGGCCACGTAAAGAAACTTGCCTTTCGACTCCAGAAGAAGCTGAATGGGATTCGACAACGTGGGATCGTCGGGAATCACGCCGCTGACCTCAGCCTGCAACGCACCGCCGCTGCCCAGGGTGAAGGGGAGAATCTGGCTTGGCGAGGTGGTCGATGCGCCGTTGAAGGTCACCGTAATGGGCTCGTTATCGAGCACGTAGACGATGCCTCCCGCAGTGACAATGGAATTGCCCTCAGTGATGCCCAGTTGCTGCACGCTGTTCTGGCTCAAGGTCAACTGGCCGCTGCTGGAGGAGTAGGTGTAGGGCCAGACGGCGGTTGCACCGGTGTAGGGGTAGGAAGTGGGCGCAGGCGCACCGGTCAAGGTGAGAATGTAGCCGGAGGCAAGGATGAACTCGACGGGATTGGCCGGAACGGGGAAGTAGGTGAGCGGGGAGCCATTGGCGGCCGTTACCTGGGCGTTTTCAACCAGCGACAAGCGGCCCGTGGTCTGATCGATTTTGAAGACTGTGATATCGCCGCAGGTGGTCACGGTGCTAGTGGTTCCCAATTTTCCCAGGGCGAGGGCACAGTTGTCCGTGCTCGAGGGATTGGCGTTGTCGGGAGCGTCGTGGTCCAGGGCGAGAAGGTAATTACCCGACGAATCGGCGATGAGCCGGAAAGGGTTGAGGCCCTGGGTGTAGAACGTCTCCTGTGGGGTAAGAACGCCGTTGCCGCCCACCTGGAACTCGGTGATATTGGCGTTTTGGCACTCGTTGGCCCCGGTGCCAAAGCAGTCGGCGTTGCCGGCCGCATCGGCGCCACGGTTCAGCACGTAAAGATACCGGCTACCCAGGGTTAGGACGGCCCGGACGGGGTTGGCGCCGCCCGAGGCAACGGGCAGAGTATTGATGGGCGAAAGCCTGCCGGTGTTGTGATCGATTTTGTAGCCGCTGATGATGCCGTTGTTGCCGGTCGAGGCGGTAATCGTTCCCGTAACATACAAAAAGCCAACCGTATAACTTTCCACGCAAGACGTTACGCCAACGAGGACGCCCAACAAGAGGGCGCCCATCACAAGCGCCTTGCCGAATTTCGTGAACCTCATGCTATTCCTTCATCCTGGTCAGCATAGGCTGCCAGTGTCTTCGTTCCCGAGCAGTGCTGGGTTGGGATGGAGTCCCTGCTGCATTGTAAAAGGCGAGGGCTGGTTGTGCCTAGCAGCCAAGGCGGAGCGGAGAAAAGCCTGCTTTCCTGGACTTTGCCCCCTCACCATCGGCCATTTGGCCGCACCAATGCCCGGCTATCACACTCGACGATTGCTATCGCAGTATAGACGCGCCGGGGATGGGATTTGTCAGCCCCGCGCGGCAAAAATTCTCCCTTACCAGACGCGGCAGGAGTGCTCGGGATACATGGGCTGGCCCTTCTTGCAGCCGAAGGCCTTGCCGAATTGCTCGAAGTTCTGGACCGTGCCATCCGTGCGCCAGCGGCCGGGCGAATGTGGGTCAGTGAGCGCTGCCTGGCGGGCGATAGATTCGGTGCGGTTTTCGCACCACACCTGCGCAAAGCCGATAAAGTAGCGCTGCGCCTCAGTGAAGCCGTCAATCTTGTCGTCGATGCTCTTGTGCTCTTCAGCCAGCGCATCCAGCAGTGCCTGGTAAGCGATGCGCAAGCCGCCATTATCGGCGGTATTTTCGCCCAGCGTCAGATGGCCGTTCAGATTCGCGGCCGGGGTGTCGCCATGCGCCGGCGCAGCCTCAAAACTGCTGTACTCGTCGGCAACGCATTCGGTTCGTTCGGTAAATGCTTTGCGATCCTCCGGTGTCCACCATTGGCGCAAATTTCCCTGGGCGTCGAACTGCGCCCCCTGGTCGTCAAATCCGTGCGTCATCTCGTGCCCGATCACCACGCCGATGCCGCCGAAGTTGACGGCCGGATCGGCCTTGAAGTCGAAGAAAGGCGGCTGCAGAATGCCGGCCGGGAAGTTGATGTCGTTGAACGCATCGTTGTAGTACGCGTTCACGGTGGGCGGCGTCATGCCCCACTCTTTTTCGTCTACCGGCCTGCCCAGCTTGGCCAGGTTGTAATTGCGCCGGTAAAGCGCAGCCTGCTCCTGGTTTTCAACGAATGTGCCACGGCTGACCTTCACGCTTGAGTAATCGCGCCACTTCTCGGGGTATCCAATTTTGTTGCGGATTACGGCGAGTTTCTCTTCGGCCGCCTTCTTGGTCGCGTCGCTCATCCACGGCAATTCGCGTATGTCGGCCGCCAGGGCCTTTTCCAGGTCAGCCACCAGCTGGTCCATGCTTTGCTTGGCTGCCGGCGGAAAATTCTCCTTCACCCAGTCCTGGCCCACGGCTTCGCCCAGCGCCATGTCGGTGTCTCGGGTGCACTGCCTCCATCGCGGTTCGGGCTGCTTTTGTCCAGCCAGGGTTTGCCCAAAGAAGCGGAAATTTTCGTCGAAGAAGGGGCTGGAAAGATTTTGAGCCTCTCCGTGCAGCACCTGCCAGCGAAAATAACTCTTCCATGCATCCAGCGGCTGGCTCTCAAGAAGGGAATTGAGACCGGTGAAGAAATCCGGCGTTGCCACGTTCAAAGTATCGAAGTGGCCGATGCCGATGGAATCGAAGTAGACCTTCCAATCGAAATCCGGCGTCGACTTCTGGAAGTCGTCTACCGATTCGATGTGATACACCTTCTCAGGACTGCGGCGCTCCACGCGAGTCATGGAGGCTTTGGCCAGCGCGGTTTCGATTTCCATCACGGCTGCAGCCTCTTTGGCGGCCTGATCGGGCGTATCGCCGGCCAGGGTGAACATGGTCTTGATGTGCGCCACATAGCCGTCGCGGATCCTCACAAAGTTTGGCGTATCCGCGAGGTAATAGTCGCGATCGGGCAAGGAAATGCCGCCCTGGTCCACCGCGGCGATCTGCTTGGAGGAATCCTTCTCGTCCTGGCGGACGCCAAATCGAAAGAAGCCCTCGGGCACGCCATGATTTTCGAAGCGGCTCAGCAGGGCAGGAATCTCGTTCTTGCTCTTCAGCGCGGCGATTTCGTTCCACGGCTCCTGAATGGGCTCCAGTCCCAGCTTTTCAATGGTGGCTGTGTCCACACACGACGCGTAGAAGTCGCCGTACTGTTTTTCGAGCGCAGTCTTGGGCGCGCTGGCTGCCGATTCGAGATCCTTCCAGAGCAAATACTGATTGCGCAACTGCACGAGAGAGAACGAACGCGTCCAACGGCTCTGGTCGGCGGGAATCGGGTTCTCTTTCGCCCAGTTGCCGCAGGCGTACTGGTAGAAATCGACGCACGGATCCGCGGTGGTATCCATAGCCGAGACGTCGAAGCTTTTGATCTCGGGAGCGGGTGCAGGCGTGGAGGTGACATCCTGTGCGATAGGCGGTTGCTGTGCGGAGGACGCCGGCGCCGTTTGCGCCGGCGCGATTGCGGCTGCCAGAAGGAGCAGAACAGGAACGATGCAAAGACGATGCATGTTGGCCTCGTGAGAGAGTAGCTTGAGCGCGGAGACACGCTTGGGGACCGGCCGGACTTGCGAAATTTGGGGCCTGGCGCCCGACCCGGGGCTGCGCCGTTGATCAGGCTAACACAGCTTCGCTCCGCCATCGGGAGAGATGAGAATAGGAGCATGACCCATCGCTTGTCATTTGCCTTTGGGATTCTGGCGGGTTGTTGTTTGCTGCCGGCGCGCGTCGCGACCCACGCGCAGGATGTGCACGTGAGTGTTTCGCCCGATGTGAAGACCGGGATTGAGGGCACCACCGAATTTCCCACCATCCAAATGGCCATGGACCACCATCCTTTTGCCGGAGTGGGCGCTGACGGCAAGCCGGGCCGGGTCTATATCGAGATTGCGCCGGGCGTCTATCACGAGCGCGTGATTGTGACGCAGAATCACACCAACATCACGCTGGTGGGCATGGGAAAATCCCCTTCCGACGTGGTGATTACCAACAGCCTGAACGCGCGCCAGGCCGGAGGGACCTTCTTCACTGAGACCGTGGAGATCAACGGCGATGGTTTCGAGGCCGACAACCTGACCTTTGAGAACACAGCCGGCAACACCGGCCAGGCGGTGGCGGCAGCGGTGCGCGCCGACCGCGCCATCTTCAAGAAATGCCGTTTCCTCGGCCACCAGGACACGCTCTTTGCCGACTACGGCCGTCAATATTATGTCGACTCCTATATTGAAGGCGGCGTTGACTTCATCTTCGGCAATGCCGCGGCAGTCTTCGACCACAGCGAGATTCATGCCAACGGCCCCGGCTATTTAACGGCACAATCGCGGACTTCGGCGGATCAAAAGACGGGCTACGTGATCATCGACAGCAAGGTGACGAGCGGGATTGA
>JASHYS010000014.1 GCA_030042915.1 Acidobacteriaceae bacterium | reverse complement strand
GTGATCGACGCGGCCACGCTGGCGCCGTACGTGAGTTGGGGAACGAGCCCGGGCATGGTGGCGCCGGTGGTGGAAAAAGTTCCTGACCCTGCGAATGCGAAGAGCGACATCGATCGCAAATCGTTCGAGCGCGCGCTCGAATATATGGACCTGAAGGCCGGTACGCCGCTGGCCGAGATTGCAATTGATCGCGTCTTTATCGGCTCGTGCACCAACGGCCGCATCGAGGATCTGCGCGCGGCGGCGAAGATTGCCGCGGGCCACAAGGTGGCGACGCGCGTGAACGCCTTGGTGGTGCCGGGCTCCCAGCAGGTGAAGGCGCAGGCCGAGAAGGAGGGTCTGGATCGCATCTTCCGCGAGGCCGGCTTCGACTGGCGCGAGCCTGGCTGCTCCATGTGCCTGGGCATGAATCCCGATATTCTGCAGCCGGGCGAGCGCTGCGCGTCGACCTCGAATCGGAATTTTGAGGGCCGGCAGGGACGCGGCGGGCGCACCCACCTTGTCTCGCCGGAGATGGCTGCGGCGGCCGCAATCGCCGGGCATTTTGTCGACATTCGCAAGTGGGAGGTGAAGTGATGGAGCCGTTCCGGACTTTAACCGCGCTGGCGCTGCCGCTCGATCGGGCCAACGTCGACACCGACCAGATCATTCCCAAGCAGTTTTTGAAGCGCATCGAGCGCACCGGCTACGGCGATTTTCTGTTCTTCGACTGGCGGCAGACCCCCGATGGCATGCCGGTTGCCGATTTCGTGCTTAACGATCCGCGTTACAAGGGCGCGAAGATTCTGATCGCCGACAAGAATTTCGGCTGCGGATCGAGCCGCGAGCACGCGGCGTGGGCGCTGAGCGACTACGGCTTCCGCGTGGTAATTGCGCCGACGTTTGCCGACATCTTTTTCTCGAACGCCGGCAAGAACGGCATTGTGCTGGTGCGGCTGAGCGAGGACGAGGTGCAGACGCTGCTCCAAAACGCGCAAAAACTCGCGAATTATCAGCTCACGGTCTCGCTGGAAGCGCAGACGGTGACGGATGGTCGCGGATTCAATGCCAAGTTCGAATTCGATCCCTTCCGCAAGTTCTGTTTGCTTGAGGGGCTCGACGATATCGGCTTGACGCTGCGACACGCCGCTGAACTGGACAAGTTTGAGAAGCAGCACGATCAGGCGGGATGGCTGAAGGCGAGATGAAACAGCGGAGTTAGCGGCGATAGCCGGGTTAGCAGAGCTGGGCGAGGCCCCAGCGGTTTTCCTAACTACGCTAACACCGCTGACTGCGCCGACACTGCTTAGCGAATAGGAAAACAAGGGAAGAGATGACAGCAGACGGCAAGCGACAAAGTGTTCCGTTGACCGAAGGGCCGAGCCGAGCGGCGGCGCGGTCGTATCTGCGCGGTGCAGGATTCAAGAAAGACGACCTGCACAAACCGATCATCGGCGTGGCCAACACGTGGACCGAAATCGGCACCTGCAATGTGCATCTGCGCGCGCTGGCTGAAGCCATGAAGGAAGGCATTCGCGAAGCCGGCGGCACGCCCATGGAATTCAACACCGTTACCATTTCGGACGGCATCACCATGGGCACGCAGGGCATGAAAGCGTCGCTGGTCTCGCGCGAACTGATCGCCGACTCGGTTGAACTGATGGCGCGGGGCAACCTGTTCGACGGCCTGGTGGGCATCGCCGGATGCGACAAGAATATGCCGGGCATCATCATGGCGCTCTGCCGGCTCGATATTCCGGGCATGATGTACTACGGCGGATCGATTGCGCCGGGCAAGCTGAACGGAGTCGACATCACGATTCAGGATGTGTTTGAGGGCATCGGCTCGCACGCGGCGGGACGCATCGACGATGCCGGACTGGAAGCGCTGGAAGCGAACGCGTGTCCGGGAGCGGGCGCGTGCGGCGGCCAATTCACGGCCAATACTATGGCCATGAGCGGCGAGATTCTGGGCATTTCGCCCATTGAATTATCAGGCGTCCCGGCCACATCGCCCGAAAAGCTGGAAGCGACGCGCAAGGCCGGCCACATTGTGATGGACGCGGTGCGCGCCAACCGCAAGCCGTCGCAGATCATCACGCGCAAGTCGCTTGAAAACACGATTGCCAGCGTGGCTGCGAGCGGCGGGTCGACCAACGCGGTGTTGCACCTGCTGGCCATCGCGAAGGAGATGGGCATTCCGCTCTCGATTGATGACTTCGACAGGATCTCGACACGCACGCCATACATTTGCTCGCTGACGCCCGCGGGAAAGTACATGGCGTGGCATTACCAGGCGGCGGGAGGATCGCGGCTGCTCGCGCAGCGGATGATCGCCGCGGGACATGCCGACGGATCGGCGTTGACCATCAGCGGCAAAACGCTGGCCGAGGAAGCTGCACTGGCCGAGGAGACTCCGGGGCAGGTGGTAATTCGCACCTTCGAGAAGCCGATCAAGCCCAACGGCGGGCTGGTGATTCTGAAAGGCAATCTTGCGCCCGAGGGCTGCGTGATGAAGATTGCTGCGGCGGGCAAGTACGAGCATCGTGGGCCGGCGCGTGTCTTCGATTGCGAAGAGGATTGCTTCAAGGTGGTGCAAGCCGGCGG
>JASHYS010000180.1 GCA_030042915.1 Acidobacteriaceae bacterium | reverse complement strand
GAGCGCAACCGGTTGAGCAAATCCTGCGGGTGAACGGGCTTGGCGAGAATATCGAACTCATGCCCCTCGGCGCGCGCCTTCTCGAGTAAATCGGCTGTAGCAGCCTGCCCTGAGAAGAGCAGAACCTTGATTTCGGGCAACAGGTCGCGAATGCGGATGGCCGCTTCAATTCCGTTCAGGTCGGCCATGATGACGTCGGATATGAGCATATCGGGCCGAACCGAGGGGGCGAGTTCCAGAGCCTTTTCGCCCGAGTACACGGCAATGGCATCAAATCCGCTTTGATTCAGGATCATGGCGAGGGTGTCGGCAATGACGCGCTCGTCATCGGCCACAAGCACCCTTGGTTTCTTGTTCAGGTTGGGCATAGTCACCTACGGCATTTCTCCTTAAGATCTAGCCTTCCCCTGATTTTGCAGGGCGGCAATTTCCTGTTGAAATTGCCACTCGGCTGGATCGGCTTCGGCATACGCAGAAGGAGAAATGCTCTGGACCCTCTGAGGAGGGAGTTTCCTGGGTCTTTCCTGTTTGGTCCGGGCCTGCCTGCACGCTTTCAAGGCCCGCAGCGCTCGGCCCTTGCGCGCGGCAGCAGTAGTACGCTTAACTAGTGTAATTCATTGCGCCTCGGGCCGGCTCGGCAACCGCTGGACAGGTCACCGCACCCTGCAAGCTCGGCGACTCCGGTCTTCGCGATCCCGCCAGGGCGCCGATTCATTGCACATCCATTCTTGAAACCTATACTAACGGCACCGGCCGCAACCCGGCACGGAGCCTTGCGCCGGAGAACCGGATATGCAGGAAACCGCGACAACGAATCCGGCGCTCCAAGCGCCCCCGGCAACGGATGTGATCATTCGCGCCGAGGGGATTGAGAAGTACTACGCGCAGCCAAGCCAGAACCGCATTCAGGTGATTGCTCCCACCGATCTCAGCATCGTGCCGGGCGAAATTCTCGCCCTGCTGGGACCGTCGGGTTCGGGCAAATCGACCATGCTACGTATGTTGACGGGGCTTTCCACGCCGTCGGCGGGCCAGGTGTTTTGGCACGGCACGCCCATCAGTGAGGCCGAGATCAACGTCTCTATCGTTTTCCAGAGCTTTGCGCTTTTTCCCTGGCTTACGGTCCTTGAAAATGTGGAGGCTCCGTTGCAGGCGCGCGGCGTGGCGCCGGCCGAGCGCCGCGAGCGCAGCATGAAGATGATCGACATGGTGGGCCTCGACGGGTTTGAGGCCGCTTATCCCAAGGAACTCTCCGGCGGCATGCGGCAGCGCGTTGGCTTTGCCCGGGCGCTGGTAGTCGAGCCGGAGGTCCTGTTCATGGACGAACCGTTTTCCGCCCTCGACGTGCTGACTGCCGACAATCTGCGCAGCGAACTGCTGGAGCTGTGGACAAAAAAGACCATGCCCACGAAAGCCATCTTCCTGGTGACGCACAATATTGAGGAGGCCGTGCTTCTGGCCGACCGCATCGTCGTCCTGGGACGCAACCCCGGCCGCATCCGCACTGATTTTCCCGTGCACCTGCCGCAGCCGCGCGACCGGAAAGCAGAAGCGTTTACGCAGCTGGTGGACTACATTTACAAGGTTCTTACCCGGCCCGACGTGACGCCGGCCGCGGCGCCGGGCCAGCAACCTGGGGCGGCACGCGATCAACGCCAGATGGGTTACCAGATGTTGCCGCACGCGCGGCCGGGCGGCATTGCCGGCCTTCTGGAACTGCTGCTTGACCGCGGCGGCCGCGACGACATGTATCGGCTCGCCGACGACCTGGCCTTCGAAATCGACGATCTGCTGCCCATTGTCGATGCGGCGCAACTGCTCGGCTTCCTCAAAGTGGAAGAGGGCGACGCGGTGATCACTCCCAGCGGCGAGCAATTTGCCAACTCCGAAATCCTGCGGCAAAAAGAGCTCTTTCGCAATGCCGCGCTCGAAAATGTGCTCCTGCTGCGCCAGATCCGCCGCGCGCTCGACGCCAAGAGCGATCACACCGTGCGCGAGGACTTTTTCCTCGACCTGCTCGACGAGCAATTCAGCGAAGAAGAGGGCCAGCGGCAGATGGAAACGGCGGTGACATGGGGCCGTTACGCTGAGATCTTCGACTTCGATGCCGCTCGCCGCCGCTTTGTGCTGCCCGATGCGCTGGACGGGGAAATTGCCGAGGACGCCAAGTGAATCTGCCCCACCCCCTGGCTCGATCGCTGGTTACGGTCCGCAAAGGGCCGTTTTTCGTCGATCTTGGAGTGGCGGCCTGCGCGCTGGCCGCATTCTTCGCGGTGGTCAGCACCGGCGTGTATTGGTTCCAGAAGCCCATGCCGGTGGTCCCCATCTCCAGCTCGATTAGCGCGCTGCCGCTCTACGCTTTCTACTCCGTCGTGCGCATGGTCATCGCGTATTTCCTCAGCCTGGCTTTTGCCGTCAGCTACGGCTACATTGCCGCTTACAATGCGCGCGTCGAGCCGTGGATGATCGCTGTGCTCGACATCCTGCAGTCCATTCCCGTGCTCAGCTTTTTGCCTCCAGTGGTGCTGGCCATGGTGGCGCTCGTTCCAGGCCACCAGCTGGGCATCGAGATGGCCATTATCTTTCTCATCTTCACCGGCCAGAGCTGGAATCTTGCGTTCAGTTTCTACACTTCGCTCAAAACCATCCCTCGCGAGATGCTCGAGGCGTCGCGCATCTACCGCTTCTCGGGCTGGCAGCGGTTCTGGCAGCTGGAGATGCCGTTTTCGGCCATCGGCCTGATATGGAATTCGATTGTCTCTGTGGCCGGCGGATGGTTCGCGCTGATTTTTTGCGAGACCTTCACCATGGGCGCGCGCAACTTCCAGCTTCCCGGGTTGGGCAGCTACATCCAGACCGCGACCAACGACGGCGATGTGCACGCGTTGCTGGCCGGCATCGGCGCGGTGATCCTCATCGTTGTGGCCACCGATCAACTGGTGTGGCGTCCGCTGATTGCATGGAGCGACAAATTCAAGTTCG